>CAXTTX010000330.1:0-6511 GCA_964247045.1 uncultured Verrucomicrobiales bacterium
ATTGACCGACGCTGCCTTTCCTGCCACACCGCTCCCGGAAATGTTCCACCTCCTTCCCATTCTCCGAGTTAACCTGGCCGCCGCCATCATCGCATGGCGGGCCGGGCTGGCGCTCGGGTTGTGAGGCGGAAACTGATCCGCAATCTCTTCCCGGAACGCCCGCCAGACGGCAGGCTCCGGGGAAAGGAAAAGGCAACATCGCCACCCCAGTCTGTCGCCCGCGCGTTCCGGAAACCACCGGAACCCCGACATGCAAACAGACGATGACTCATTCAACTGCCGCAGCATCCTGCTCATGCTGGCCTCGGTGGTCTTGTTCGCGGCCAATACGCTGATGGTCCGCGCCGTGGCCATGCACCACGCCGCCGCCGATGGCTGGATCGCCATCCTCTACCGCGGTGCCGTCGGCCTCATCGTCGTGTATGCCTGCTTCGGCTTCGGCCGCGGCTTGCAACCGAAGCGCCTCTTCACCGGCCGCCTCATCACCCTGCGTGGCATCGTCGGTGCCACCAGCACCCTCGCGTTCTACATCACCATCGTGAAGATCGGTGCCTCGCGCGCCGTGATCCTGAACCTCACCTACCCCATCTTCGCCAGCGTCATCGCCGCCCTGTGGCTGAAGGAAAAACTCAGCCGTGCCGCCATGCTTTGGATGTTCGTCGGCTTCCTGGGTCTCGTCGTCTTCCTCAGCAACGGCCAGCGGATCCAGTCCCTCTCCCCTTACGACCCGCTCGCGCTTGCCGGTGCCGTCGGTTCCGGCTGGGTCGTCGTCATGATCCGCCGCCTGCGGCATGAGGAACACCCCTCCACCATCTACGCCTCGCAGGCCTTCTATGGCCTTGCCCTCGCCTTGCCCGCCGTCGGCAAATTGCCATCCCTTCCCGCAGACGGCTGGATCTACTTGGCAGGCGGCGCCGTGATTGTCACCGCCGCCCAGCTCATCATGACCCGTGCCTATCAGTTCATGTCCGTCTCGCGCGGCTCCTCGCTCCAGATGCTCCTCCCCGTCGCCACCGCTGTCGGCGGCTTCCTCTTCTTCGGCGAGGTCTTCCACACCGTCGAAATCGCCGGAGCCCTCCTCACCCTCGTCGCCACCTGGCGCGTCGTCACCAGTTGAGCCCCCGCAAGGGGCACCCCATAGGGGGCGTGGAGGTCCTCGTCCACGCTCTCTGCGGCTCATCGTCGCCACATCGCTTATCTCCATCCCCACTCGAACGCTCTTTCCACCTCTTCGTAGCCACCCTTTTCCCCGAAAACTCGAAACTGGCCAACTTACCGCTCTTCCCATAACCTTCCCCCGCATGCTGTGCCCCTATTGCCAGACCCTGCTCAAGGCGGACGCTCCCGAATGTCCCGCCTGCCGCCTTACCTATCCCCGCACCTCCGTTCTGGAAGGCGCCTTGCCGCGCCTTTCCACGCCTGTCGCCGATACCACCCGCAGGCTCGACGCGAACGACCAGGCGCGCCTGAAAAAACGCATCGCCGCCATCCAGACCCGCTTCCCCCAGTTGGTCCTGCAGGTCGTCATGCACGCCTTCCCCGCGGAACACCCCTTCTCCATGCACGTCTTCTGGCTCTTCAATGCCGCCAACTTCGCAGGCGACAGCAATCGCGGAAAAGACAATCACGCCCTCCTTGTCGCCCTCGATCCCACCCGCGGCGAATCCGCCATCATGCCCGGCTACGGCCTGGAATCCTTCCTCCGCCAGGAAACCCTCGACCACCTCCTCGAGCTCGCCGGCCCCGCCTGGGAATCCGGCCGCTGGGCAGATGGTCTCATCGGCGTCCTCGACGGCCTCGACCAACTCCTCGAATCCGTCGCCGTCCCCGAGGACGACACCGCCGCCAAAGGCGATTTCTAACATCGCAAAATATAGGACCCATCGGTCCTATAGGCCCAGTGCCCGTCTACCCGAACGCTTTCAAAAACCCGACCTCGATCGCCAGCGGCTCGAACGCGTTCGTCTCCAGCGTCCTCCTCAGCGAATCCAGCGCCTCCATCCGCTTCAACAGCCTCCCCTCCGTCTCCCCTTCCGCGATTCCCCTCAGCGCCGGGGCCGACTCCGGGAAATCCAGCGCCCCCGGGCTCGCGTTCACCTTCATTCGCAGCAAATCCGCCATCCACGCCATCAGCACGTCGAATAGCCGGTTCCGCGAATCCAGATACTCCGCCTCCGCCGCCGCCTTGTGGAATACCTCGCGCTCCTTCAGCCACGAGCCGTCCGTTCCGTCCTTGTAAGCGGCGTTCTCCTCCTTCTCCGCCGCTTTCGCGGACGCTTCCGCCTCCTCCTTGAATTCCGTTAGGAACGACGCGAACACCGCCTTCAGATGCAGCGCCGCCACCGGCGTGCCAAATCCCCGCGACGCCGCCGTGTTCAGCGCGCTCACCAATTCCGCCCCACCGTCCGCCAGCAGGGGCCGTCCGCCCAGCAGCGGCACGCGCACGCAGCGCGAGAGAATCGTCGGCAACAAGCGCTGCGGATTCGCCGTCAGCAGCAACAGCAGCGTGTTCTGCGGCGGCTCCTCCAGCGTCTTCAGGAAAGCATTCGCCGCCTGATCGTTCATCCGGTCCGCCTCCGTGATCACCCCCACCTTGCACGCCCCGCCCGGAGCCGCCAGATGCAGCGTCTGCTCCAGGTCCCGGATCTCATCCACCCCGATCCGCCGCGATTTCATCCGTGGCCGCACGATCCGCACCCAGCCGCTCTCCAATTCATCCAGCGGCGGCGTCTCCACCACCACCGGCTCCCCGAAAAGATCAAAGCCACCCGCCCCTCCTCCACCGTTCACGAGTTGGATCAACCGCGCCGCCAGCACTTCCTTCCCGCTGCCGTGCGCCCCGCTGATCAAAAACGCATGCGCCAGCCGCCCCCGCCCGTGTGCGGAGGAGATCATGTCAAAGGCCCGGTCTGCGAGGTACGCCATGCGTCCCGATGCTCTTCCGAACCATCCCGGAGGCAATCGTAAAACGCCCTCGCACGATCTTCAGATCGGCAAAACCGTTGATCTCGCTGCAAAAGCCTCCACGGCGTCCCGCCTGTCACCCGTTCAGCCGGTCAACTGTCTGCTCATTTGCCTTGCGCCGCCGCAACCAGAGTCTCCAATTCGGCGATCCTCGCTTTCAGTGGAGCCACCGCGGCTTCCACCTCGGGCAAGGTGTAACGGGGAGTGATATATTTGGGACAATTCCAGTCGAAGCTGACGACACTGATCCGAAAAATCCGCTCGACCAGTTTTCGCATTTCAGGCCCGGCCAGTTGTTCAGCCAGCCCGACATGCTCGCGCGCATCCAGGATCTCGGCATGTCCCAGCAGCTTCAGCCTTTGGCGGCGCGGGTAGTCCATCAAAAATAAACACACCCGGTCGTCGGCGGCAACATTGCCCGTCGTCAGCATCTGCCGGTTTCCCTTGTAGTCGGCGAAGGTGATCTCAAGCGGGCTGGTGACTTTCACGAAACCCGCCGGACCGCCGCGGTGCTGCACGTATGGCCAGCCGGTCTCGCTCACGCTCGCCATATAGAAGCTGTCGCGGCTTTCAATAAACTCCTGCTCGTCGGGGCCAAGCGGGTCATCCGACGACGACGGCGGCACCGCCTGTGCACGCCCGTAATAATGTTCCTGCGCGGCGAGCACTTCCGGGGTGAACGCGAGATCGAGAAATCGATGGGCCATGGCGGTGGTGGTTGAAGGTTTCGCAGTAGGCGGTTGGTTTGGCGAACGGTGCGATGGTGCCAAGCCATCGTGATTTGCCAACCCTTGGTCGCTGTCCGTTTTTCTCCCGTCCCAACCCTTCCTTCGCAATCCCTTTGCAATGTTCCTGCCTTCGTGGCTGCTATTCACGGCTCACTTCCCGCCGCAATCATACACAAACCCGCCGTGAATCTACAAGCGGTTGTGGCGATTCCCGGTATCTTCACGGTCGTCGCGCCACACGAAACCCGTGGCGCAAATCCATCCACCCATTCGTCTTCATGTCTCCTGTTTTTGGCGCCAGCACCTGGCTTTGGACCTCTCCTTTCCGCTCTTCGGACGTGAAACTCCTGAAGAACATCGCCGACCTTGGCTTCAAGGCGGTCGAGCTTCCCATCGAGGATCCCGCGCTGGTCAATCCCAAGATCCTGCGTCCTCTTCTGGAGGAACTGGGCCTCACGGTTCACGTCTGCGGTGCCTTCGGTCCCGGCCGTGATCTTACAAATGCGGACGCCTCCGTCCGGGCCGGTGCCCGCGACTACATCACCGCCTGTCTCGACATCACCGCCGGGCTCGGCGCGGGTTTCTTCTGCGGTCCGATGTATTCAGAGGTCGGCAAGGCCCGCCAACTCCCGGAGGACGAGCGAAAGCGTGAGTGGGACCTCGCCGTTTCCGAACTCCGCGTCATCAGCGAGGCCGCGGCGGACCGGGGCCTCGCCATCGCCCTGGAACCGATCAACCGTTTCGAGACGGATCTGGTCAACACGACCGCCGATTCCCTCCGCATGATCCGCGACATCGGCCACCCCGCGGCGAAGGTCATGATCGATACCTTCCACATGACCATCGAGGAAGCGGACATCGGCGCTGCCATCCGTGCGGCAGGGTCGGATCTCATCCACGTGCAGGTCAGTGAGAACCACCGCGGTGTGACCGGCACCGGTCTGACCCCGTGGAATTCCTTCCGCGATGCGCTGGAGGAAATCGGTTATTCAGGGTCGATCGTCATCGAGTCATTCACTCCCGACAACCGCGACCTTGCGGGGGCGGTTTGCATCTGGAAACGTTTCACTCCCACCCAGGACGAGTTCGCGTCGCGCGGGCTCGCCTTCCTCCAGCAGCTTTTTTCCTGATCCTCAAAAAACCTAACAAGCAGTCACCATGTCACAAATCAACGTTGCCATCGTCGGTCTCGGCTTCGGAGCCGAATTCATCCCCATCTATCAGCGTCATCCGGACGCGAACATGTACGCCATCTGCCAGCGCACGCAGTCCAAGCTCGACGAGATCGGTGACAAGTTCGGCATCGAGAAGCGCTACACCTCGTACGACGATCTCCTGGCCGATCCGGACGTCCACGCCGTGCATATCAACTCGCCCATCCCGGACCACGGGCAACAGGCGATCAAGGCGCTCAAGGCCGGCAAGCACGTCGCCTGTACCGTGCCGATGGCGACCACGGTCGAGGAGTGCCGCGAGATCGTGGAGCTCGTCAAGAAGACCGGCCTCAAATACATGATGATGGAAACCGTGGTCTATGCCCGCGAGTTCCTTTTCATGAAGGAAATGTATGACAAGGGCGAGCTCGGCAAGGTCCAGTTCCTCAAGGCCTCCCACCAGCAGGACATGGAAGGCTGGCCGGGCTATTGGCCGGGTCTCCCGCCGATGTTCTACGCCACGCACTGCGTCGGTCCGATCCTCGGGCTTACCCGGGGCGAGGCGGAGTATGTTTCCTGCTTCGGCTCCGGCACGATCGCGGAAGAGATGCACGCCTGCTATGGGTCCACCTTCGCGATCGAGAGCTGCCACATCAAGTTCAAGGACAGCGACCTTTCCGCCCAGCTCCACCGCTCGCTCTTCGATGTGGCGCGCCAATACCGCGAGTCCTTCGAAGTGTATGGCACGAAGAAGTCCGTCGAGTGGCCGCTGATCGAGCACGACCCGCTGGTGATCCACACCGCCAAGCTTCCCGAGCCGGAGATCCCGGCCGAGGTGAAGTGCCCGGACTTCGCGCACTACCTGCCGAAGGAAATCCAGGGCTTCACCACCGGCGGCGTTTATGGCGGTGAGAACGAGGAAGGTCACCTTTCCTTCACCCAGGGCGCGGGCCACGGCGGATCCCACCCGCACCTGACGCACCGCTTCATCGACATGCTCAAGAATGGCAACGAGGCCTACCCGAACGCGGTCGAGAGCGCGAACATCACCTGCACCGGCATCCTCGCCCACGAATCCGCCCTGAAGGGTGGCGAGATCGTCCGCCTGCCGGAGTGGACGCACCGTTCCTGAGCGGGACCCTTTTGGCGTAACATTGAACCCCCTGACGGGGGAACCCGGCCATGGTTGCGGTCGGACGCGCGTGCGTCCGGCCGCTTTTTTGGTGGCGCCGTGTTCCACTTGCCTCGCGGCACCCGGTTTGTGTATCCATACGCCTAGATGAACCCGGATGACCCCCGTGCCTCCTGGACCCAGGAATTGTCCTCGGGGCAGTTCCGTCATCTGTTCGACCACTTGCCCGGGACGCTGTTCTTCGCCAAGGATCGTGAGGGGCGGCTCATGGCGGGGAATCCCGCGTTCGTCCGACGCTGCGGGTTTACCACGGAGGAGGAGATCTTCGGGCTGAAGGATGACTCGATCTTCCCGCCCCGGCTGGCGGCGAAATACCACAAGGACGACGAACAGGTGATGTCCACCGGCAAGCCGCTGTTGGGGATCATCGAACTTTTTCCCAACGATGGCCGCCAGCCGGAGTGGTTCATCACGGACAAGCTGCCACTCTTCAACACGAGTGGTGTCGTTTGCGGTCTCTGTGGCACGGTCCG
>CAXTTX010000331.1:0-5136 GCA_964247045.1 uncultured Verrucomicrobiales bacterium
GCATTGCCGCCCACCGGCACCGGCGGTCACTCCTCACGAACCCAAACGGGCTCCAATCGTCCGGCGCCGGTATCCAGTTTCCCTTGGATGAATTTCCAGGTCTCGGTCTTTGGAACGGGACTCATCCAGGAAGGCGTGCCCGCATAACGGACGAGCGGATTGCCCGGTTGGTAGGAGACCGAAGAACGGTGAAGGCTGAACGCTGGCACGTCGCAAGCACGGACGCCTTCTCCTACCGTGCAGAGTGCCGGGGTATCACGAATTTCCATGGCTGCCATTTATACATCCGCGGGAATCTTGGCGAGTTTAGAAAGTATGCCCCCAGGCCCAAGGGATCAATTTCCCCGCGTGACTTCCCTAACCCGCCTTGCTAGACCTGACACCCATGGCATCCCGCACCTATCCCACATGGCTCGTTGGCGTCCTCATCGCCCTTGCCGCCGGCGGCTGGATGGTCGCCTGGAACCTCGGGAAATCCGCTGGTGAAACAGCCGCCGGCCAGCCCGAAAAAACGCGCGATTCCAAGTCCGGCAAGCGATCCCGCGAGGAACGCCCTGCTTCCCCCGCCACCTTCATTCCCGATGGCGGGACCGCCCGCCTCCTGTCCAGCTTCGAGGCGATCCACGCCGCGGCGGAACCGGGAAAGGTGAATGAAAAACTCATCCACGCCTGCCACGGCGTCCTGCTGGACGGGAACACCTTCCGCCGGTCGCGCAACTATGCCCTGCTGCTGGAACTCATGCGTCCCGAGGACGGTCCCGCCCTGCATGAGCAGATGCTCGCGCTCCACCGCGAGGGCAAGACCTATGACGAATACAAACTGATGGCCACGCGCTGGGGCCAGGTGGACGCCCCGGGCGCGATCAAATATCTATCTTCCCAAGTCCCCCTCGTGTTTCCCGGCGATGACTTCCGCGCCATCGCGCGCGGCTGGGCTCATTCCGATCCCCAGGCCGCCCTCGCTTGGGTCGATGCCAATCCCGAAATGGCGAAGGAGATGAATGCGAGGACCACCGTCATCGAAGGCTGGATGCGCGAGAATCCCGCCGCCGCCCTCAAATGGATCGACCAGAACATGGCCAATCTCCCGCAGAAAGAATACGTGGAAGCCATGAAGATCGGTCTGGCCGGACAAATCAACGGCGCGGATACCGGCATTGAAGACGCCGTGGCTTGGCTGACCTCACGCCCGAAAACGGAGATTTCCAACCCGGCATCATCCATGGCTTGGGACGCCGTCCAATGGGGAATGGGCGAGATGCCCTATGACAAGGCCGCCGCCGTCTGGTCAAAGGTGGGAGGACTGGAGTGGATGCAGTTCCGCCAGTTCACCGGATACACCCGGGCAATTGCCCACAGCCGGGTGGCGGACCAAGGAGTGGCCGGCTACTTCAGCGCCTTGGAAAAAACCTGGCCCGCCGAACAGATCACCTCCCAGTTCGATCGGTGGACACGGGCAGACCCGAAGGCAACGCTGGTTTGGCTGTCCGGCGCACCGCCGTCGGGTGTCACCAAGGCGGCCATTCAAGGCGCGGTGCAGGCTCTCGAACAAACCGACCCCGATACCGCCGCGGAGTGGAAGGCAAAGCTCGCGAACTAACAGTTTCGGGCATCCTCCTCCTCGGTGGGACAACGGGAAATGCCCACCTTGATTCAGCCACCCTCCTGGGATGGATCATTTGCCACCGGGGGCACCGTTGGAAAGGCGCTCCATGGCCCTTTCTTTCCATTCACCATCTGGCAGCCCTTTCACCCATTCACGGCCCAATCCGGGATCCTGCTTGGCCAGCGTGTCCACCATGCGTGAATAGAGCGGCTCGTTGGTCCTTGTGAATACGAGCTTCGATACCGCTTGAACCGCCGCATTGGGATCCTGCGCTGCGACCCGCTCCAGGGCACCGGGCACACTCAATGCGGCTGAGACCCGCTCCGCGGGAGTATCCTGCAAAATCAAGACGGCGTCACCCGGGGAGACCTTTGCGATTTTTTCGAACAGGCCACCCAGGTTCCGGTCATCCAGAGGGTATCCAATATCCATCGCAAGGTTGTACCCTCTCAAGGGGTCCGTGAAGGCCGCGGCGTACAAAACGGTGAAGATCGCATGGTCGCGCCCTTTTCCCTCTGGCAGCTTCGCCGCATGCGCCGCCGCAGCTTCGGGATCCTTTTGGCCCCAGCTCGCGTAGGTATCATAGAGCACGCAATCCGGTTGATTGGGCCGGGCGGCCAGCAGATCCGCCTGTTTTGAGATGTTGCCGTCCGCCATCGCGGCCGAGAGGGCGTTGACCATGGGGTATTCCTTCGCACCGCGGTTCTCAATGGGAGTGGTATTAAACCACTTCTTCGCCGCATCCGGATCGGTATGGAACAATACGCGGGCAATATCCACATTTTGTCCCAGCCAGTTCGGGGCACCATACTTTGCCAAAGTCGCGAAAAAGCGGTTCACATCTTTTTTCGCGAGTTGCCGCATCGCGGAAGACACGACCGGATCATTGAAGTCTTTTTCCAAATCAAAGCTTTCGAGCAGCTTCCCGATCTCACCGGCATCAAGCTTTTCGTAGCCGCCCGCTTTGATGAATTCGGCATCCAGCTTTTTCCGCCCTCCGGGTTCTGTCGTCCGCAAATACTTCGCGACAAACTGCTCACCCGACACAAAGGCGACGGACGGCCCGTGGGCAACGGATTGAACTTTGGCAGGAGCGCTGGGACTGGCCGCGGAATGATTGCTCCCTTCACCCGGCGACTGCGCCGCCTTCCTGCAGGAGCCCAGCAAAAATACGGAAATCAAAGCCAGCTTCAGCGCATGGGCAATCGATGGCATGGGAGGGTGACCGGTCATTTTGTGAGTAGCTTTTTCCAATTGTCCGCGGTTGCACGGTCCATTGGTTCGATCTCCTCGATCAGGCATTGGATTCCCGCATCCCGGCCTGCGGTGGGCTCCAGCCCCTGGAGCCATTCCCCGGCGGCGATCGGATCCTTCCTCACCCACACCTTCATCATCCCTGTAACGGCCGGCACCTGCATCCCGCCGTCGTAGGACTCGAGCCATTGCCTGCTTTCGGGCAGCGATCGTTCGGCATAGGCCGAGGCGATCTTCTCGATCTGCAACCGCACCGCCGGGTCCCCGAGCACATCCGTCCGCAGCCGCTTGTCGGAAAGGGTTGCCAGGGCCGCATCGAGCCCGCTGTCTAGAGTCGCTTCCAGAGCCACGGCGGCAAAGACCCTTTGATCCTCCCGTGTCAAATGCTCCGCGAAAGCCAGCGGCGCGGACTTCTCCGCGAGGGACGCTTCGGCGATGCCATGGAAAAAAGCGGCTTTCGAGTTTCCTTCAACCGCCGGCAGGACCTTCAAAAGTTGCTGCTGGTCCTTCACCGGCCAACCCTTTGCCAGTCCTCCCAGCAACTGGCCTTTTGAATCACCGTTCGAATGTTGGAGAACCCAGTCCAGCGCCCCATCCCGGTTTGCCATCGCGAGTTCCGTTAGTGCGGCTCCCACGAGTGGCAGGCTGCCATCAACGCGGGATACCTTGGCGAGGATGGCCGCGGCGGCACCGGGATCCTCTTTGCACAAGCGGGTCACGATGGAAGGTTGTCCCGAAAACAATCGGGAAAAATCCTCCCCTGGCACGTCAAGCATTGCAGCGGTGGCCCCCTTCGGACTGGAAGTGACCCATTTCGAGAAAATCAGCCTGTAGGTTGTATCGGAAATAGGCAGCTTCTGGCCTCGGGCGATAGAATAGGCGGTCTCCGGGTGGCTGGCACAACCGCCTTGGATCAGGGCATTCAGCCTTTCGGCCGTGTTCAGGTTCGAACCCTGCAAATAGGCCAGTGCCGTTGTTAGATCCCGGGCGCCCCATCCTTGGAGTCCCTCGAGAATGAGGGCATCACTCCCGGGTGTCTTGTGGTTCGCCAGAAACGCGATCCCGGATTCCGGCATCACCCCAAGCAAACTCCTCAGCAGCGAGTCAGCCAGCGTTTTCGGGGCCGATGGATCCGCCGTGTAATTCTGGTCGATGAATTCCAGTACCGCGACTGGATCAGCCCTCGTCACCGACTCCAGCAGTGGCGGCAACACCAGCAGGTTGGATTTTGGTTCGAGTCGGCAGGCATACTTGATATAGGCGCGCGGATCGCCAGTGGAGAATTTGCGCAGGACCAGGAACACCACATTCTGTTTCTCGGGCGAGCGGCAATCGATGGAATCCATAAGCGTGGATAGCTCCTCGTTGGAGGCATGCTCCACCCAGTCAACGATGCCGGGAAATGCTTTCTTGATTTCATCCGCGCCCATGGCGGGAAGCGCCCTTCCCAGTTCCGGATCGCTTGTTTCGGCCTCATGCCGTTTACGCTCATTTCGCCCGGACGATCGCTCAGCTGCGGAGGGAGGCGCATCTTTTGTCGTCATTCCCCCGGGTGGGTTCTCCCGTTTGCACGCCCCTGCGAAGATGGCCACCACCACCACAAGCTTGCTCAAACGAATTCCGCAGACGGGATCAACGGGGCTTTTTGTTTTGATCGGGTGCATGGGTTGGATCCCGCTGGCGCGGGCGCCGTCACTTCTGGACAGGTGGAGAATCGCGCTCGGACTCCCTTCTCTTGGCATCATTCATCTTCTTGACGCGTTCCATATGCTCGCGCATCCGCCGCGCATCATCCGCATATTTGCGGATCACCCGGTCGGGAACATCCAGTTGCAGGACGTCCCCCCCCGGATAACCTGCCGGTCCAGATCAGGCGCTCGCGCGGCCCTTCATTGAGCGACTTCCATGCGGCATCTCCCCGGTAGGAAAGCGGGCTATACCAAAGCGTGTCGATGATCTCCAAGGCGGCCGGTGACGCGCTGATGATCAGGAAAACTTGGTCTCCCTTCGTCGCCAGGGCTTCCACTTCACAGGCCACCGGCTGGCGCTTCCGGCCGGGCCACATCTCCGGGTGGGAAACACCCGCCCGCACCGGCGTCGTGTTCGCGAGATACATCTCCGAAAAACAGCTTTCCCAGAACTCGGCGTTGGCGAGGCCTTTTACTTGTTCCACGTTTCCGGTCAGACCGCGCCGGGCAAGTTCTTCATCCGACCAGCCTCCCCGCCGCGCCTCCCTGGCCTGCAGGGCGGCAAACTGTTCATCCGTCAATAGCGGC
>CAXTTX010000331.1:5146-6463 GCA_964247045.1 uncultured Verrucomicrobiales bacterium
TCGACATGGACCCGGACATGATCGACGGCGAATGGCCGGCGGCCCCGCCGGGCAGTCCGGCCTGACCCCGCGGCACGGGTGGCTGGTAAAAGTTGTTCGCCTCCAGATAGCCCAGCCATGCCTTCCTGAATTCATCTCTGGAGCTTTCCGTAAAACCTTCCCAAGCCGGGGCGATTTGCTTGCGGCGGACTTGTTCCAGCACCTTGAGCACCTGCTCTTGCGCTCGGTCCCGCGTTACTTCGCAAAACGCGGTGGCAGTGGTGGATGCGATCACAACGACCGCAATGAAAAGACATCTCAGTTTCATCGTGCGGCGGAGTGGGGTTTATCGATCGATCTGTCCGACACGTATGCAAATGCAGGGCGTGGGTCAAGATGAAAGCTGCAGGAGCAGGAGCTTTGTCCCACCCTTCGATCATCAACATCATGGCCTTGGCAGCCTGATCGGCTTCAGGCCAAGGCCCGGATTCCATCCCTCCGGCATCCAAAGCTCACGCGTGGCGGGATTCCAAATATAGGGAGCACCACTCACCGGATCCACCGGCGCCGGCTTGCCGTTCAGGATGGCAAACGCCGCCTGATAGAGCCCCGTGCGCTGCTGGTCCTGCACCCAGGATTGACGGGGATCATACAGTTCGCCGCTCGGACCAGGCTCCCAAGTCATGGAAAGTTCCCGGGAGACTTGCTTGGCCCGCCACGAAAGACCGCTTTCATCCATGCTCCGCACGGTAGAAGATAGATCCGCCAACCCGATGGAATCATTCACCCGTGCCAGCGCGGCCATCTGCGAGGTGTAGCTTTCCACCAGCAGATCCGTATCGGGCGGCGGGTTCATGTCCACTGCCAGGGCCGGCAGCAGGTGGGAGGCGGTCAGTTGATACCATTCCGCGCGGATGCGGTTGGCAAAGGCAGCCGGTCGCTCCAGTTGCGGGTCCACCGCCTTTTCCCAAGCCGCTGGATCGAGCTGTCCCGCCGGAACGCGCGGCATGAGTTCCATCAGCGTGTACCGGTTTACCATCCCCATCATCGCGGTACCCCAGCTCGAGTAAGAATACGACATCACATCGGCCTCCAACACGTGGGCCGCCAGCCCGCGCGCCGCACGGACATCCGCGAGGGTGGCCGCCACGTCGCCATTTTCCATCGCCACCCGCGCGTCCACCAGCAGGGCGATGGTCGCCTGATGGGCAAGGTCTCCCGCGAAACGGACCGCCCCGTCCAGGCCCCGCGACGATCGCTCCTCCAGGGAACCGATCAATCGGAACTCCGCCAGCAACTCCCGGTTAGCCTCCACCCAACTCCGGGCCGTCGCGAGAT
>CAXTTX010000332.1:0-3575 GCA_964247045.1 uncultured Verrucomicrobiales bacterium
TGTAGAGCCAAGGCTTGCTGTCCGTCAGCGGATCCTTGGTCGTCCGGGCGGACATCTCGAGCATCGCGAAGGGTTTCTTGCCGCCCTTGGTTTGATCATCGTCCTTCTGGAGGATGTCACTGATCAGGAAGGTGCGTTCAATGATGGGCTTGCTGGGATCCGCGCTGATCTCCTGGGAGGGATCCTTGCCGGTGAAATAGAATTTGTAGCTGCGGAGGGTGTCGGCAAGGAGGGCCTGGTTGCCGGTGTCTCCCTTGAGCTGGGCCACGGTGACATTGCCCGGGGTCACGCCGGCCAGCATGTCCACTTGGAAGTTGATATTGGAATTACCCGTCACCAGCGGCTTGATCTCCACCTTCACCGCGTCCGTGGCGCGCACATTCATCCAGCCGGCGGTGGTGCCACCCTCGAAGGCATAGCGGGTTCCGGGTTCGCGGTCCTTGCCGGAAAGGTGGTCCACCTGCAGGCCCGCCCGCACGTCCCAACCCGGGGCGCACTCCACCCCGAACTGGCCGTAACGCGTGTTCGAACGGTGATCGACGTTGCCGAAGTTCGAGCTCTGGTCGAAGTCGAAGAACACGGCATTCTGGCGGCTGCCGAATCCACCGGCGGTTTCAGCTCCCCACGACCAGGAGGTTTCAACCCGCGGCGAGAAGACCTTCACCTCGCCCGGCTTGAGCAAGAGTTGGGTCGCAAGCTGTTGCGAAGTGCCGTCGGCCAGCACCAACGTGAAGCATTTGCGAACGGTGGGATCATTTTCAGAGGTGATTTGAAAACGGCCGAGACCCAGGAACTCACCGCCAGGACGGAAAAAGGTGCTTGTTCCCGCCTGATTGTCGATTTTTGTCATCCGCAAGCCTACCGGCGGATCCCAGATCCGGATGCGGGTCTTCGTCAGGTTCAGGGTCACGTCATACGGGTTGTAGAGTGTGATCACCGGGTCATACACCAGGTTCGGACTTCCGTAATTCGTGTAACCCGGCGGAGTGCCCTTGGTATTCAGGTCTTGCCGCCGCGTTTCCACGTTGAACGCGTAGTGGGCCACCATGGACAACACCAATTGGAACTTGGCGATCACGGGGAGGAGGCGTTCCGTTTTGGGAGTCGGGGCGAGTCCCCTCGATGAGGGATCCACCTTCAGGTCGGTATTCTTCGCCTGCGACGAGTTGAGATTGTAGCTCGGAGCCCCACCGGACATGGTCACGTTCTTGTATTTCCGGTAGTGGTTTTGCAGATACGCCCAAGAGGGCTCGCCGTTGCCGGAACCAAAGCTGTCGGGATAGGGAGAAGTCCCCGGGAAAGCATCCGCCGGGATGCCTGCCGGCTCGAAGAAGCTGGTGAGATCCTTTTTGAGGCCCCCGTTGGCGGTGTCCGTGAGAAGGCCCACCGAACCGCTCGTGAAATCGTGGAAACGCTTCAAAATTCCCTCACGCGCCTGGCTGCCGCCGGGGATGATGCCGGTATCCAGCGAGATCAGGTTGCGGGGCGTCTCGAGGGATGACTTCAGGCTGTCATCGAGAATATCGGCGCGCACGCGGCCCGGGGCCGTGCGGGTGGCCATCTCCAGGGCGCCGGTGGGTTGTTCGGACGGACCGCCCAGATTCACCGGTGCCTTGGTGCTCTCATCAAAGGCGGCCCAGGCGAATTTACCCACTTTGGACCCCACGGAAACCTTCACCTTCTCGCTGGCAACCGCGATCGCGACGTTGTTGTTCTTGAAGTTCTCCTTGGTGTTTCCGACCAGGCTCACGGCCGAGGTGGGGTCCCCGGCCTTGACGAAATTGACATCCATCGCGGATTCGGGATTCGCGGTGGAAACCATCCAGCCCTTGAACAGACCGGCTTTCGCGCCGTAGTCCGGCGAGCCGTCCGGCTTTGGTGCCCAATGCCATTCGTCCCATTGGGAAGATTCCTGAGGACGCTGCCAGGCACCGGTCAAATGCGGTTTGCCCGCGCCCGATACCACCGAGGCCGCCGGCGCTGAAACGCTGGTGTCCGTACCCAGCGAGGCCTGCAACTCACCGAGTGCAAGCATGAGAGCCAGGCGCGCGTTGGCTTTGGCGATGCTCTCCGCGGCACTGCTGTTCGAGGAACGCAGAGAAATCGACGAGAGCGACAGAAGACCAACGGCGACCACCACCAGGAGGATCATCAAGGACAGCGTCACGATCAGGGCGAACCCCCGCGGCTGCTTCTTTCCGAAGGATTTTTTCATGGGATTTTTCAAAGGTTTTGCGATTCGGGCGGCTCGCGCCACCCTGCCGGGTGTTTTCTTTGGAAAGGGAGAACCCGGATCTCGCGGCCCTGCCCCCTTGGATCAACTACCGACCCCTATGAATATAGGTGTCTTGAGTTTTATGGGAATAACCCATAATTGTTAATCCGGGAGCTGATTGGCCGCAATTACAGGGTAATCACGTCTCTGTCCGGAAAAGCGGCAAGCCCCGGCAAAACCCGCCAATTTTTTTATGCTTCACTGCCATTTGTTTCCGACGTGGGTCCAAGGGGACGCCTTGGGCCGCGGAGCCACTTGCGATGTCCGCCTTGCCAAGCACGCCAAGGGGCCGACTAGAACATTCCCGCACAGTGCCCCGCGGGCGGCTGTCCCCCGTGACGCCTTTCAGATGGCTGCCCGGCGTCCCCGGAAAATTCCCGAAAAACAGCAGTCCCCGGGTACCCTGAAAATGGCACGGAACTGCTCGTCATCGGACCTGACGCGCTGATGGCCAACAGTCCGGGGATTTCTTCCTCGGGAAAAAAAGGCTGATATGAAAGAGCCTTGTGTCAGGGCAACTTGATCGTGTGCACGGCACCTTCCGGCTTGATGGCGCGATAGTGGATTTTTTCACCCGCGCCGATGGTCACTTCGATTCCACCGTTTTTCCGCGACACCCGGTAGTCCCACACCCGGCCGAAGGCGTGGATGCGGTTGAGTTTCACGGCCGACCAGTTCCGGGGGATGCGCGGGATGGTGGTAAAGGAATCGAATCCAACCGGGCGGATGCCGCAGACGCCTTCGGTGAAAATGCGGCAATAGAGGCCGGACTCGGCGGAGAGGTGGCTTTGATTCTGTTCGGGGAAGGCTTCGACGCAGTAAGGGACGTGATCGCCCAGCATCCGGCGCTTCGCGTAGCGGTCTAGGTAATCGGCGGCGCGATCCGCTTCACCGGCGCGGAAGACGCCGCGGAGGGCGTAAAGGGTGGAGCGGTCCCAGAAGGTTTTGGTGCCTGCCTCCGTCAGAAGTCCGTCCGGAGTCCAGAGGTCGGGCGAAAACAAGGCGTCCACGGTGCCTTCAGAGCGGTCGAAGAGGTCCATGGCAAGAGGCAGGCAGATCCATCCGCGGGGTTTTTCCAAGCCTTCGTGATAGCGATAGGTTTGATGTCCGCCAATGGTGGCGCCGAACACGCGTTCGATGGCATCGCCGAGGCTCGCGGCGCGGTTGCGATAGAGAGCGGCTTTTTCCACAGGTTCTCCAAGGGCTTCCGCGAGCCAGGCGGATGAGAGAAGCGCGTCGTAGGTGAGCGTGGAGGTGGCGAGGTTGGTTTTTCCGGCGGAGAAGCGGCCTTCGAGTTCGT
>CAXTTX010000332.1:3585-6434 GCA_964247045.1 uncultured Verrucomicrobiales bacterium
CTTGCGTTCGCAGAATTCAAGGCACCACTCGATGAGCGGCCAGACCTCACGGGCGAGGCCCTCGTCGCCGGTGGCGAGCGCCCAGCGCGATGCGCCGTAGGCAGTCATCGCGGCGTCGCCACGGTCGCCCGCGCCGTTCCAGATGCCGCGGCCTTCGGCGATGATGGAAGATGGGATGGGCTTGTATTCCGGATTCATATATTTCGCAAACCACTGGTAGGCATTGCGGGCGGATTCATTGCCCGCGGGATCCCCGAGAAAGGGGAAGAAAGGGCTGACGTATTCGTTCTGGTCATTGCACCACAACGCGGCGAGATAGCGGTTGAACCCTCCGGGCGCATGCATGAGCCCGCCGCGGGTTGCCAGCACGTTTTCCGCGGCACGGAGCTTGGAGAAGGCGAAGAGCCGGTCGGCAACGGGGTTGCCGGTTGTTAGGACGAGTGAGTTTTCGAGGCCGCCGATGAAGGTTTCGCGCGCGGACCACTCCGCCGCCATGTCGGGAAAGGGCGCGGGCTGGTTTTCCTCGCGGCTGGAGAACACCATGTCGGCCAGAAGTTGTTCGCCAGGCATGAGGCGGTGCCTTCCCCCGCCGATCCATTGGAGGCGGACGAGGTGGGAGTTCCAAAGGAATTTCTCACGTGGCTCGATTTCTTCCGTGGGTGCCACCGGGATGAGGACTTCCACCGGCCGGGTGGAAGTGTTGCGGATTTCCCACCGTTCCATGAGGCAGGGCAGGTTGACGGAAGGAAAGATCGTCCGGGTAACTGAGATCGTTCCGCTGTTTTCCGTCCACGAGAGCATGCCGTGGATGTTGAACGTGGAGGCTTTGCCGGGCTGATAGGGGGCGCCGTCGATGACGGGCAGCAGGTCGTTCCGCGAGAAGAAGTGATGATCGGCGGCGGCGTGGGTATCGTCCTTCTTCTCGCGCAGCATCGGCCAGCGCACCCAGCGGTCGAGATCCACCGTGCCTTCGGCGGAGACCTTCCATTTGACGATCGCGTTGACCGATCGGCCGGCCATTTCGATGTGGTCCGCGTGTTCGGTTCCGCGTGCAAGGCGTGCGAGATCCGTGCGGATGCCGCCATCCGGGGCCAGCTCCCAGCGATTCGCATCCGGCGCGGCAAAGAGCAGGACAGGGGCGCAAAAAAGAAGGAGGGCGAGGTGGTTCATAGGCGAGACAGAACGAATTCCCAAGGTCTCCGTGGCTTTTTTCAAGGAAATCCGGCCTTTCGATTCATTCGTCTTGCGGATGAAGGGCAACATCACTTCCGAATTACCTTGAGCCTGACAAAGCGCGCCGGAGTTCCGGGGGGCAGTTCCCACACCTCTCTCCGGATCCCGGCCCTCACCTCCCGCTCGACCAGTGTCGTTCCGGCCAGCGGCGGCCAACTGGTTAGATTTTCCGATGCTTGAATCGCGACCTCCGCATCCCCCGCGAGGGCGTAAGTGTATACTGTCAGCCGCACGCCTTCCGGGGTGGCGGCGATCTCAGGCAGATGCAGTTCCGCGCCGCCGGCCAGCGCGTAATGGGTGAAGTTGGTGATACCGTCGCCGTTGTCGTCTCCACCGGGGTTCGGGCCCGTGTAGGTATCCAAGTCGGCCGCATTCGGATTTCCGCCCGCGATGATGCTGGCTGACCATGACGCGGGATCGGAAAGACCCGCCTCTCCCTTTGACGGCAGAAGGATCAGCGTATGCCCGCCGTCGCTCGCCTCCGGCACCCAATCGGAACTCCATGTAAAGTCGAAGACGCTGGTGCCCGAGGCATCCGCCAACGCGAGCCGCTCGCCCTCGCTGGCGAGGTTTCCCCGATAGACTCCCGCCACCGGCTGGGCCCAGCCGTATCGGCCGCGAAAGGAGAAATCGCTATCGACAAGCGTCAAGCGACCGCCGGGCTCCAGCACGATGTCCCGCCACGCCGGGAAGGAGAACTGGATTCCCGCGGTGAAAGATGCGCCGCGCAGATTGACCGCCTGGTCCGAGACATTGAGCAACTCCAGAAACTCCGCCCCGTTGTCCGGTGCGGAGTAATTCATCTCGCCCACCACCACCGAGCCGGGTGGAAGGGCACTGTGGCCCTGGGGAACGAAATACGCTTCTGTTAGCGCCGACCAATCTCCCGCGGCGGAGCGGGCCCGCAGTTTCAGCCGGGTGGGATGATTGATCGTAATGCCGTTGCCCGGTGCCAGGATGCTCGCGGCCGGACTCTGCTGCCCTCCCGGCTGACGGGGGTCGCCGCCATCTTTGGTGAAAAGGACCGTCGGCGAACCCGTGACCCCGACAGCAACGGATCCGCCCGCAGGAAGGGTCCCCGAAGATGGAGTGAGCACCGGAGCGGCGGTGGCGGGATACAGGCCCGCGTCCCGGAACTGGTTGAGCACGATCTGCGTGCGCGTGGGGATCCAACTTTGGAGACAAGCATCCCGCGCGCCGTTCCAATTGTCCGGCGTGCGGTAGTTCCACCGCGCCGACTCCGACAGGTGCGGACGGGAAAAGGAGGTCGCCATCTCGGTCAACCGTGCGGCATTGCGGGCCGCGCCCAGCGCGCCACCCGGTCCCAGATGACGCTGGATCCGGTCCGCCAGCCGGATCCTGAAGTCGGCTCCGCCGCTGGCCAGCCATGCCGAAAGGAGGCTCGCCGGGCCATCACCATTGCCCCGTCCCGGGATCACCCCGTCCCGCGCGGTGTTGTTGTCATTTCCATCCCATGAGCCCACCTGGTTGCTTTCATTCACGGATAGCCAGCCGTCCGCGTCATTGAGCATGATCTTCAATCCGCTGCCGCCGTCCGCCCGGTGCGGCATGGTCACCCGGTACTCGTCCTCGGCATTGCCAAACATCCACATGAT
>CAXTTX010000333.1:0-1589 GCA_964247045.1 uncultured Verrucomicrobiales bacterium
ATCATTTCCGCGTCGGTCATCGTGGGGTCGTGGGGCTATTTTTTGGATTCGGAGGCTTTCTGGAGGAAATCGCGTTCCTCCTGGGTGAGGCTTTGGAAGCCCTCGCGGGAAATCTTGTCGAGGATGAGGTCCACGGCGGAGTCCTGTTGCTTTTCCAGTTCGGAACGGGGGCGGAGTTTCGGCAACTGCCGGGATCTGGACGGGCGGGGACGGGGTTTCGACGGGGAAATGGCCGGATCGCTGCCGGTTTTTCCCAAGATGCCGGGGAAGCGGACGAGGAGAAAGCCGAGGATGGCGCCGCCGAGGTGGCCTGCCTCGCCGCCCTCGTTGCCGCCAACCCCGAGGGCAATTGACCCGACCGCGATGGCCAGCATGGCCATGGCCAGTTGGCGCATGGACAATTCGACCGGCGGAAAAAGGAGCGTCACGCGGAGATCCGGCGCGACGACGGCGACGCCGATGAGGACGCCATAAATGCCGGCGGAAGCGCCGATGAGATATTCGCGGGGGTCGTTGTGGAGGACGCCGGTGAAAGACAGCAAGATGTAGAAGAGCGCGCCCGCGATGCCACAGAGGAGGTAGAATACCAGAAATCTGGCTGAGCCCCACCACCGCTCCATGAACGGGCCGAAAAAGAAGAAGACAAGGCAATTGAACAGAACGTGGCCCACGCTGCCGTGGAGAAACTGGAACGTGATGAATTCCCAGTAGCGGTGTTCGAAGATGGCGGATTGGATCGCAAAGGCAAAGTGCTGCCGTGCCCAGGGATTTTCCATCTGCGGATCTGCCAGGAACATGTCCAGGAAGTAGATCGCGAGATTGGCGATCAGGATGGCTTTGACCACTGGGGTGACCTGGGACAGGAACCCGGGAGTGCGGCGGGGTTCCTCGCGTTGATAATCCCGGTCGTTGATGCCCATCTGCCCCCCGGATTAGCACGGGAGAGGCGGCACGGCAAGGCCCGGTGAACAGACTGTCACGGGAGGGGGCTTTCCGCGGGAAGAGGTCCGGGCAGGTTGTCGGCGCTGGTTCGCCGAGGTTACCGCCGTTTGCAATTCCCCCTGGATGAGGAGTGGCGGCAGCTTGGGCAAATCGGCATTGTTTTCTCATCCCCCGAAAAGGTGGCCTGAAAATGTCCAACTTGTGAAACGAACGGCGAGTCGGCGGCGTTTAATGAGTGTTGCCGGTGACAATCAGTTTTATGGGCGGCCACCGTTTCGCGTCAGGCGTTTGAAACGCGGCTCGGGACGACGGCGGCCCAGTTGGATTTGATGAAGGCGGCGGGAGAAAATCCCGCCGCCTTTTCCATGTAGAGACGCAAGACGAGAAGACCTAAGACGCAAGAACAGAGGACGCAAGAACAGAGGACGCAATGGGAGCAGTGACGGTTGAAGAAATTCGAACCGCAATGGGAGCAACAGCGGACATGGACGGAGCGAAGCGGAGTCAAATGGACAGGATGCAAGCAGATAAAGAGAGGAAGAAGAAGGATGACGGGGATCAGGCGGCGTGGGCTTGGTTGGTGAGGCCGAGGCGGGAGCAGACGTCGAGGGCGGCATCAGGGCGGTTGAGGGTGTAGAAATGGATGC
>CAXTTX010000333.1:1599-6434 GCA_964247045.1 uncultured Verrucomicrobiales bacterium
GCACATCGTGAGTTGCCGTGGCGGCATCCGGATTACCCGGCCTGGGGCATCCTGTTCTTCGGTGCCGGCGCGCTGGAGGGAGCGGATGAGTTTTGCGGGGAAGCGGGTGCCGCCGGCGAGGTCGGCCATGCGGTCCATCTGCGCGAGGTTGGTTAGAGGAAGGATGCCGGCGATGATGGGGACGCGGATGCCGGCGAGGTCGCAGCGGTCCCGGAAATCGTGGAAGTCATGGTTGTCGAAGAACAGCTGGGTGACGATGTAGTCGGCACCGGCATCAACCTTGGCCTTGAGGTGATCCATTTCGTGGAGGCGGTTGGGGGTAGCGGGATGTCCCTCCGGATAGGCGGCGATGCCGATGCCGAAGCCGCGCGGATCGCGATGGCGCGCGAACCCGCGGATGAAATCAACGAGGTCAGCGGCGTTCTTGAGGTCACCCTTGGAAGCAGATCCGTTCCCGGGCATGTCGCCGCGGAGGGCGAGAATGTTAGAAACGCCGGCGGTGGCATGGCGGGTGAGGATGCCGCGGATTTCCTCCCTGGTGTGGCCAACGCAGGTGAGGTGGGGGACGGGGTTGTGGAGGCGCAAGGTTTCGACGAGATCCAGGGTGAGATCGCGGGTGCCGCCGCCCGCGCCGTAGGTGATGCTGAGGAAGGCGGGGTCGATGACATCGAGGCCGCGGATGCTTTCCAGGAGGCGGGTGCGGTCGGCGGGGTGCCTCGGCGGGAAGAATTCGAAGGAGATGAGCGGCTCTTGCTTTGCCAAAAGGTCGAGAAGGTGCATGGGATCAGGAGAGGGCAGGGGTGTGGTTTTCGCGGAGGGCGCGGGCGCAGGCGACCATGTTGGTGAGGGCGGCGCGGACCTCAGGCCAGCCGCGGGTTTTGAGGCCGCAGTCGGGATTGACCCAGAGGTTTTCGAGGGGGACGAGTTCCGCCGCCTTGAGCATGAGTTTCTCCATTTCCGCGGACGTGGGGACGCGGGGCGAATGGATGTCATAGACGCCGGGGCCGACCTCGTTGGGATACTGGAAGGCGACGAAGGCATCGAGCAGGTCCATGTTCGACCGGGAGCTTTCAATGGTGATGACATCGGCATCCAAGGCTGCGATGGAGGCGATGATGTCGTTGAACTCGGAGTAACACATGTGGGTATGGATCTGGGTTTCATCGGCGACGCCGCTGGCGCAGAGGCGGAAGGCGTCCACGGCCCAGTCGAGGTAGGTGTGCCAATCTGCACGGCGCAGAGGGAGGCCTTCGCGGATGGCGGGCTCGTCGATCTGAATGGCGGCGATGCCGATTTTTTCGAGATCCACCACCTCATCCCGGATGGCGAGGGCGATCTGTAGGGTGGTGAGCTCGCGGGGCTGGTCGTTTCTCACGAAGGACCATTGCAAGATGGTGACGGGGCCGGTGAGCATGCCTTTCATGGGACGGGCCGTGAGGGATTTAGCGAAGCCGGACCAATAGGTGGTCATGGGATGCGGACGCGAGACATCACCGAAGATGAAGGGCGGTTTCACGCAACGCGTGCCGTAGCTCTGGACCCAGCCATTGGCGGAGAAAAGGAAGCCTTCCAATTGTTCGCCGAAGTATTCGACCATGTCATTGCGCTCGAACTCGCCATGGACGGGCATATCGATGCCGATCTCCTCCTGGAATGCGACGCAGCGGCGGATTTCCTCCTTGATGAAGGCGTCGTAGGCGACGGTTTCGAGAGCGCGCTTTTTCCAGCGGGCGCGGGCGGAGCGGACTTCCGGGGTCTGCGGGAATGAGCCGATGGTGGTGGTGGGGAAGAGCGGAAGATTGAGTTTCGCGCGCTGGAGTTTCTGGCGTTCCGGGAAGGGCGATGTGCGGCGCGAGTCCTGCGGGGTGACGGAGGAGAGCCGGGATTGGACGGATGGATTGTGGATGCGCGGGCTGTTGCGGCGGGCGTCCTGGGAGGCGAGGTTTTCCGTGAGGGTGGAGGGAGGGGCGCTGCCTTCGAGGAGGGCGGAGAGTTGTGCGAGTTCGGCGAGTTTCTCGTCGGAGAAGGCGAGCCAGTCCTCGATTTCAGGATCGAGCGCGGGCTCGTTCAGCAGGGTTACGGGTGAGTGGATGAGGGAGCAGGAGGGCGCGATCCAGAGGCAATCCGCACCCACGGTTGCGCGGGCTTTTTCGAGGATGGAAAGGGAGGCGGTGAAGTCATTTTTCCAGATGTTGCGGCCATCGACGATGCCAAGGGAGAGGACCTTGTCCTGAGGGAATTCTTCCAACAGGGCGGGGACTTCGGCAATGCCGCGGACGGCGTCGAAGTGCAGGCCGGCAACGGGGAGGCCGAGGAAGAGCGGGAGATTGTCGCGGAGTTCGCCGAAGTACGACGCGATTAGTAGTTTGGCGGGGCGAGCGGCTTTCACCAGGCGGGGATAGGCTTCCAGGAAGGCGTCGCGCTGGCGGGAGTCGAGATCGAGGGACAGGACGGGTTCGTCGATCTGGATCCAGGTGGCGCCTTGTGCGGCGAGACGGGCGAGGACCTCGGCATAGACGTCGACGAGTTGGTCGAGGAGGGTGAAGCGGTCGAAGTCGGGATTGGCGGGGTCGTGGACCTTGCCCAAGGAAAGATAGGTCACGGGGCCGACCAGGACCGGCTTGGCGTTGATGCCGAGGGCGGTGGCTTCGGCGAATTCATCGAAGACCTTGGTAGCGGAGAGCGCGAAGCGGGTGGCGGAATGGAACTCCGGGACGATGTAGTGGTAGTTCGTGTCGAACCATTTGGTCATTTCGCCGGCGAAGGCCGGCCCTTTGCTGGCGAAGTCCTGGTCACCGTGCGACGGGCAGGAGCACGCATTTTCGCCGGTCTCGCCGGTTTCCGCAGCGGCGCCGCGGGCGATGCGGAACTGGGTGTCGAAGGAGATTTCCGCGGGCGGGGTTGCGAAGCGAGGCGGGATGTTTCCGAGTAGGCAGGTGGTGTCGAGGACGTGGTCATAGAAGGAGAAATCGTTGCAGGGAATGAGGTCGAGGCCGGCGGCCTGTTGCTTGAGCCAGTTCCGGCGGCGGAGGTCGCGGCCGGTCGCGATGAGGCCCCCGGCGGGGAGTTTTCCCTGCCAGTGGAGTTCGGTGGCTTTCTTGAGTTCGCGGTGTTCGCCGATGCGCGGGTAGCCGAGGTTGTGGATGCGGATGCTGGACATGGCGGCCATGATGCCGGTTCCTGCATCATTCACCTAATGCATTTCATCTTGGATCATCATCGATTCTTGTTATGATGGTCTCATGACAGAAATCCGCCAGCTCCGGTCCCTGATCGCCATTGCGGAGACGGGAAACCTCTCGCGCGCGGCGCAAAGGCTGAACCTCTCGCAGCCCGCCTTGTCCCATCAGGTGAAGCTGTGGGAGGATGAGATCGGCGCGGAATTGTTCGAGAGGAAAAGCCAGCCGCTGAAGCTAAGCCCGGTGGGCCACCGGATGCTGGACGCTGCCTATGAGGCCGACAGGACGCTGCGGCAGGCGGAGCGGGACGTGGCGAGAATCCTGGAAGGGGTGTCCGGCCAACTGCGGATGGCGGTGGAGTGCCATTCGTGCTTTGACTGGCTGATGCCCTCGATGGATGTCTTCCGGGAGGGGTGGCCGGAGGTGGAGATGGACCTGGTTTCAGGTTTTCATCCGGACCCGGTGGGTTTGTTGTTAGAGGGTCGGGCGGACCTGGTGATCGTGTCACGGGCGACGCCGCGGGCAGGAGTGGTGTATCATCCTTTGTTCAAGTATGAGGTGTTGGCCCTGATGGCGCACCGGCATCCGCTGGCGGCAAAACCTTGTTTGCAGGCGAAGGATTTCACAAGGGAGACGCTGGTGACCTATCCGATCCCTGACGAGCGGATCGACGTGATCCGGGAGGTGTTGAAACCCGCGGGCATCGAGCCGGTGAGGCGGACGACGGAATTGACGGTGGCGATCCTGCAACTGGTGGCGAGCATGCGGGGAATCGCGGCGATGCCGGGCTGGGCGGTGCAGCCGTATCTGGATAGGGACTACGTGGCGTGCAGGCCGATCCGGAAGAACGGGTTGTTTGCGAACCTGTATGCCGCGACGACGCGCGAGGCGGCGGGGAGTTCGTATATGGTGGAGTTTTTGTCGATCATGAAGCGGGTGAGCTTCAACACGCTGAAGGGGGTAGAGGAGATCGCGGGGTAGGGGACGAGCCAGAGGAGTCTTCCAACGGCAGTTGTCATCCGGCGGTTTGAGGGCTTGAATGGTCCAGGATGAACCGGCGGGAAATTCCAATGATCGAGATGATCGACGGCGGGCGGGACGAGCTTCGCCGGGATGGCTTCGTGGTGATGCAGTTTTCGAAGTCGTTCGCGAAGGATCCGAGCCGGCTGAGCCCGCACTACCATCACTTTTTCCAAGTCTCGTTGATCAGCGGGCCGGGGCATCTGATGCATGACTTCCGGGAGACAGATGTGGATGGTGATACCTTGTTTTTCCTGAGTCCGGGGCAAGTCCACACGGTGCGGCCAGAGCCGGGGACGGACGGGACGATCGTCTCGTTTACCCGGGAGTTTTACGAAGATGCGGCAGGCAAGCTGCTGGAGATGCCCTTTTTCTATGCGACGGAGGCGATGCCGTGGATCCAAGTGGGGAAGGAGGAGCAAGCGCCGATCCGCGAGCTGTTCCGGCAGATGCAGGAGGAATTTGATGAGGCACGCGCGGGTGCGGAGGAAGCATTGAGGGGACTGCTGCGGATTCTGTTCGTGAAGGCTGCCCGGCTGTATCAGACGAGGAGCGAGGTTCGGGAGCAAAAGCGTGGGAACGCGCTGGTCCGTGGATTTCATCAGGCGGTGGAGCGGCATTTTCAGGAGTGGCAAC
>CAXTTX010000334.1:0-6427 GCA_964247045.1 uncultured Verrucomicrobiales bacterium
CGTGGGCAAGGCATTTTACAAGGTCACCCTGGAGCCCTGAATTCCCTACCCGCTTTCTTGGCAAAAAAAGGTATGGTGCCGTCCGTGGTTTGGGAGACAGCGCCTTACCCGATGCCGGATGGCAACGAAAAGCTGAGAGAACACTTTCCGCCAACCGGTATCCAACCCCGTAAATGCCACGGCATGCTTTTCCGCACTTTTAGAGGGCCCACTGATGATGGTCATCCACCGCCCTTTCAAGAACGCCCGCGGCAAGCTCTATGAAATGGCCGACCGCGGCGACCGCCTGGAAATCGTGAAGCAACGGATCGACCTGGATCTCGACCCTTCGCCGGTTCCCGCCTTCGTCCCGGAACGGTGACTTTCTGATCCCACTTGCCCGCGACGGAAATCCGCGCTACCGCTGCGGCGTGTCCCGACCGGACGATTCCGTGCACGGCTGGCTCCGCCGCGCCGTCACCCAGCCCGATTTTGCCGCTCGCCTGGCCCCTTTGGCCAAAGGCGAACGGGAGGTCGTGCTTGATCACTCCGCGGAGGCGGCCCACGGGTTTATTGCGGCAGTTGTTGCCCAAGCCGCAAAAGATCACAAAACGACCCGCTTATGGCTGGTTTCCGACATGCCACGCCACCGGGAGCGGCTGGCCACGGAACTCGAACTCTGGGGAATGACCGCGCTGGTCCTGCCGGACGCCCCAGTCGAAACCGGAGACGGCACCATCGCCGACCCGGAAGGTGCCGCCGAATGGTTCGCGGTTCTGGAAATCCTCGCCCGCTCGGAAAGCAGCATCGTCATCTGCGGCAGCGACGCGTTCGCCGCCAAGGCCCCTTCCCCACAGGCCCTGCGATCCAGTCGCACTCCCCTGAAACCGGGCACGGCGCTCGACCCCACCCAACTCGCGCAGTCACTGGCCGAGCATGGCTATGAACGCGTTCCCACCGTCACCGGTCGCGGCCAATTCGCGACGCGCGGCGGCATCCTCGATCTCTTCGCCTGGCAAGCCGCCAAACCATTGCGCCTGGAGTTCTTCGACACCGATCTCGAATCCGTCCGCGAGTTCGACCTCGATTCCCAAGCCTCCACGAAGAAACTCATTGAGGCGGACTTGCTCTTGGCCGAGCCTTCCGCCGAAGCGACCGTCGGTGACTACCGGCGCAGAACCGACCTGATCGTTTCCTTCGGAGCCGAAATCGAACGACCGGACGTGCGGATCCTTGAAGAAGCCGCGGAGTTCAACAGCGAGGAGGATTTCACGCTCGCCTGCTACGCCAGTCCGCTTGGAACCTTCGAGGCGGGAGACTTCATCCTGGAGGAAGCCCGGCGCGACAATTTCTTCCAGCAGATCAATGAATGGAAGCGCGGCGGCTGGGACATTGCGATGGTCTTCGGCAACAAGGGCGAGGAAGAACGTTTCGCCGAACTCGCGGGCAAGGACCTCGAGCGCGATCTGGGCCTGGTACCCGTCCGCGGCGAATTGATGGCGGGCTTCACCGTGCCGGTCTCGCGGCTGGCGGTTCTATCGTCGTCCGAACTTTTCGGCCGCTACCGCACGCCCGGCGCTCCACGCCGCTCGGTGCTCGACAAGGCCCGTGCCGCGCGGGCCCGCGCCACCATCGACGAGATGGAGGAAGGCGATCTCGTGGTTCACTACGAATACGGTGTCGGCAAGTTCCGCGGCATCCAGCAGGGAGACGAGGGCGAGGAACTCCTTTTGGAATACCGCGACGGATCTCTGTTAGGCGTGCCCTTGGAACAGGCGCACCTCGTCGGCAAGTTCGTCGGCCTCGGCGGCAAGACCCCGGATCTCAACAAACTCGGTGGCACCGCCTGGAAAAACGCCCGGAAAGCCGCCGAAAAATCGATCCTCGATTACGCGGCACAACTCCTCCGCGTACAGGCCGAACGCCAGTCCGAGGAGGGTTACTCGCATCCACCCGATTCGAGATGGATGTGGGAGTTCGAGCGGTCCTTCCATTACACGGAAACCATCGACCAGCGCCGGGCAATCGAGGAAACCAAGCGCGACCTGGAGTCCTCCCGCCCCATGGACCGGCTCATCTGCGGCGACGTGGGATTCGGCAAGACCGAGGTCGCCATCCGCGGAGCGTTCAAGGCGGTCACCAGCGGCAAGCAGGTTGCGATTCTCGTCCCCACCACCGTGCTGGCGGAACAACACTGGCGCACCTTCCGCGAGCGCATGTCGGACTACCCCGTGCGCATCGACCTGCTCAACCGTTTCCGGACCGCCTCCGAAATCCGGGAAACGATCGCCGGTCTCGAAGACGGCTCGGTGGACATCGTCATCGGGACCCACCGGCTGGTTTCCGGGGACGTCCATTTCAAGGATCTCGGGCTGGTGGTGGTGGATGAAGAGCAGCGCTTCGGTGTCGCCCACAAGGAGAAGTTCAAACAACTCTTCCGCCAGGTGGACGTCCTCACCCTTTCCGCCACGCCAATCCCCCGCACGCTCTACATGGCACTGATGGGCGCGCGCGACATGTCCACCATCGACACCCCGCCTCCCAATCGGGTCCCCGTCTCCACGACCGTCTGCGCCTATGACGAGCGGGTTATCCGTGATGCCATCCGCCGGGAAATGAAACGCGGCGGCCAGACCTTCTTCCTCCACAACCGGGTCAAGACCATCGACATGATGTCTTCCAAGATCCGCGAGCTCGTTCCCGAGGCACGCATCCTTGTCGGCCACGGCCAGATGGACAAGGACGACCTGGAAGTCGTCATGCACAAGTTCGTCAAGGGCGAAGCGGATGTCTTGCTCGCGACCACCATCATCGAAACCGGCATCGACATCCCGAACGCCAACACCATTTTGATCGATCGCGCCGACCGCTTCGGCCTCGCGGATCTCTATCAGCTTCGTGGTCGCGTCGGACGGGCCGGAGAGAAGGCCTACGCCATCCTTCTGCTACCCCGCGACATGATGACCGTGGGCGACGCCCGCAAACGCATCAGCGCCATCAAGCAGTACACCGCGCTCGGCTCCGGCTTCAAGATCGCCATGAAGGATCTGGAAATCCGCGGCGCGGGAAATCTCCTCGGCACGAAGCAATCCGGCCACATTTCCCAGATCGGCTTCGAGCTCTACTGCCAGCTTCTCCGCCAGTCGGTGGATCGGTTGAAGGGCCGGAAGGACGCCCCCCGGATGGAAACCGCCTTCAAGGCGGATTTCATCGCCTTCAGCGAGACCGCCTACACCCGTGAGGATCCTGCCAAGGTTCTTCCCGCTTTCCTGCCCGCCTCGTGGTTGGACGAAACCAAACTCCGGATCAGCGCCTACCGCGAGATCTCCGAGGCTGGCACCGAAAAGGCCGTGGCCGAACTCGAGAAATCCTGGCGCGACCGCTACGGCCGCATTCCGGACCCGGCCGCAAGATTGCTCGAAATCTCCCGTATCAAGGCTTTGGCGGCCGCCCAAGGGATTTCATCCGTGGAAATCCAAGGCCAGCGCCTCATGCTCCACCGCAACGGCGACTACATCCTTCTGGAAGGCCGCCGCTTCCCCCGCCTCCAAGCCGCGAGCCACGCGGGCAAGCTTTCCGAGACCATCACTCTCCTCCAGAATTTTTGAACGGGGAATCCCTCCAAACCCCGGGCGCACCCGCCAATTGAACCGCTTTTCCCCGCTTTTCCCCGCTTTTCCCCGCTTTTCCCCGCTTGCAATCCGCAGTTCCGCGGGGAAAGCTCCCTCGACGGTCTTTTCCTTTTGCCGAACTTCCGACCTCCTCAATCAAATCCCATGCATTCCCGCCTCGCCTTGGCATGTATCGTTGCCAGCACGCTGGTTCCAGGAGCCCGGACCTTTGCCCAAGGACCACCGCCCCAGATGCCCGCCGGCCCCATCGAGGTCAACGGGATCGCGGCCAAGGTCAACGCGCGGGTGATTACCAAGAACCAGGTCACTTTCCTGCTGGCACCCATTTTCGCCCAACTTTCCGCCCAGTTTCCCCGGCGCGGCCCGCAGTTCGAGGCAAAATTCAGGGAAGCCAAGGCCAACGTCATTCAGGAACTCATTGACCGTCAGATTATTCTCGATCACTTCAAGGAGCTCGGCGGCAACATCAAACCCTTCCTCATCGAGGAAGAAATCAAGCGCCAGATGCGCGAGCTCTACAATGGCGACGAAACCAAATTCCGGGAGGAACTCCGCCGCAGCCGCCTGACGATGGATGGTTATCGGGACATGACCCGGGAAAAAATGATCGTCCAGGCGATGCGAGCCCAGATGTTTGCCGACGCGCCGCCGCCCCTTCCCAATGAGATCCAGAAGGAGTACAACGAGATCAGGCCAAGCCTGCGTGACGTCACCAAGGACATGATCTCGTTCCAGAAGATCTTCATACCCGCTGGCGAGCAGGGAAATCCCGGTGTCACGCCCGAATCGCAACTCGCGCTGGCCGAGGATCTTGCCAAGCAGATCTCGGAGGGAAAAGATTTTGCGGAACTTGCCAAGGCCAATTCCAAGGATGCTTACGCCGAAGCAGGGGGCGTTCAGAACAACGTTCCCCGCACCGACCTTTCGCCGGAGTTCGCTTCCATCATTTTCGAGACTCCGGAAGGAAAGGTCGTCGGCCCGCTGATGGACCGCTCCGGTTTCACCATCGTGAAACCCATCAAGATCGTCTTCGGCCCGTCTCCCGCACTGGGCGATGCACAGGTCCGCAAGATGGTGGAAGAGCGTGTTACCCGCAAAAAGACTTCTGCCCAGTATGAGGACTGGATCAAGAAGCAGCGGAAGAAGGCGATGATCAAAATCAACGAGTGATTTCCGGCCCGGAAACCCCGGGACTGCCTGATATTCCGCCATTCAGGGCCTTTTTGTTCGCGTTTCCGTATTGATCCGGCTTGCCCTAAGTCCCGTAGCCAGTCATGGAGGGGGCGTGACGCGTGACCTATCAGCCCATCCGGCCTGGCAGGAGGAGGATCTGGGGCTACCGCTACCGGATTCCCCACACGCTTGCTCGGTTTGCTTGCCTACCTGGGACTCCATCGTCGGCTACGAGGAGGGACGCGACAAGGTGGTCAAACGCATGCGGACCGGCTACCCCCGCTTCTTCAAAAACCCCGCCGTGGAGCGCCTCTTCGCGGCGGCCCGCGCGGAGGTCGCATCTGATAGTGAGGACGTCATCGTTCTGCCGACACGCAACGCCGTGCAACGTGCCCACCGCTGGGTGGAGCGTCGTGCGGAAACCGCGGTGCGCATCACCAGTTTCCACGGCCTGCAGGTGCTCGTCGTTCCCACCAAGGCCAAGGCCGATGCCGATCTCTACTGGCGCTTCGCCGGAGAAGTCGTGAGCAGCCGCCAGGCCCAGGACTTCCTCGATGGCAAAATGCGGGAGGGATCGAAGTCCCATCTCATCGCGCGCGCGCTCTCGAAATACAACGGTGCCGCTCCCGAGGACACCTTCATCTTCACCAGTGGCATGGCCGCGGTGACTGCCGTGCTGCGGGGCCTCCCCGGTGTTCACGACGGCAAGAAGACCCTGCAAATGGAGTTCCCCTATGTGGACAGCCTGAAAGTGCAGGAACTTTTCGGCCACGGCGTGGCCTATTTGAATGACGCCACCGGGGAGTCCTTCGACGAAGCGCTGAAGCGCATCCGCGAGGGCGAGTTCGCCGGTGTTTTCACCGAAATCCCGAGCAATCCCCTGCTCCGCACCGTCGATTTGCACCGCGTCTCAAAGGCCTGCGAAGACAGCGGCACGCCTCTCATCGTGGATGACTCCGCGGCGGGTCCGCTCAACGTGCAGGCGCTCAAATTCGCCGACATCGTGACCGGCAGCCTGACCAAATGGATCTCCGGCGAAGGCGACGTGATGGCCGGTTTCGCCGCCGTGCGCGCCGATTCCCCCGTCGCCAACGCCCTCCGCGTATCCCTCAAAGCGGATTCCGCCGAAACAGCACCGCTCTATATCGGTGACGCTGAGGTCTTGCTCTCGAACCTCAAGGGCTACTCGAGGCGGATGAAGACGGTCAACACGAACGGCCTCGCGGTCGCCACGTGGCTTTCCCAGCACCCCGCCGTCGGCGAGGTCTGGCATCCCTCGCTGGTGCAAAAGGCGAACTACGACAAGGTCATGCGCAAAGGCGGCGGTTACGGCGGATTGCTTTCCTTCGTGCTGAAGAACCAGAAGAAGACCCCCAAGGTCTACGACGCCCTGCGCCTGAGCAAGGGCCCCAGCTTCGGCACCACTTTCACGCTCGTTTGTCCTTACACCATGCTCGCCCACTATCAGGAACTGGAGTGGGCGGACGGCTGCGGGGTTTCCCCCAACCTGCTACGGGTTTCCTGCGGGCTGGAGCCTCTGGAAACCATCATCGCGGCGTTTGAGGAGGCCCTCTCCAACGCCTGATCCCGCATGATGCCATGAAACCTCCCGCCGCTGTCAACCCATTACGGCTGGAGCGGTT
>CAXTTX010000335.1:0-4836 GCA_964247045.1 uncultured Verrucomicrobiales bacterium
CCTCCTTATTGGCCAGGGCGAGGACCTTTTTCACCCGCGGGGTGTAAGGGATGTTACCGGCGGCCTTCTGGGGCGGGCCGGAGCCGACCTCCTTTTCGACCTCCATGCGGACGGCCTCGAGCTCAAGCCCCATCCTTTCCAGGACGTTGACGGCCACGCCTTGGCCGAGCTTGATGAGGCCGAGCAGGAGGTGCTCGGTTCCGACATAGGAGTGATTGAAACGGTCCGCCTCCTTGCGGGCAAGGGCGAGGACCTGTTGGGCACGTGGGGTGAAGTTATTCATGCGTCGCCGGGGTTAGTTGGGTCGGAAAAATTCTTTTCGTCGTTTGTTGAAATACGATTATCAGGATTTTCGAGTGATTGCAAACGAGAGCGAACGATTTCCGCACGAATCGAGTCCCGTTCCTCCGGGGAAAGTTTGCGGCCGGAGTGTAGCTGAAGGTGTGCCGGTTGGATGTCCATTAGCAAAGAATCGCACAACATCACGGTTTCCGTAGGGAAAAACCCGTGTGTTCCGCCCAAACGGAGGAGCGAAAGGTGGTTCAGGGCCTCCTTGGAATCGATGATATGGGCATGGCGGAGGACGCCGTAGGCGCGGCCGATTTTGTCGGCGACCATCTCCGGATCGTCCTCCAGCAGCTTCTGACGGGCGTTTTCCTCGTGGTTGGCGACCTGGGAGATGACGCGCTCCAGGCGGCGGATGATGGTTTCCTCGCTTTCGCCGAGGGTGGACTGGTTGGAGATTTGATAGAGGTTTCCGAGGGATTCGGTGCCCTCCCCGTAGAGGCCGCGGACGGCGAGGCCGATCTTGTTCACGGCCTGGAGGACCTGTCCGATCTGGTCGCTGAGGACGAGGCCGGGCAGGTGGAGCATGGCGGAGGCGCGGAGGCCGGTGCCGAGATTCGTCGGGCAGGTGGTGAGGTAGCCGAGGGTGGGATCGAAGGCGAATTCGAGGGATTCCTCGAGCTGGGTGTCCAGTTCCGACAGGGCATTGAAGGCGGCGGTGAGCTGGAGGCCCGGCCGGATGGCCTGCATGCGGAGGTGGTCCTCCTCATTGAGCATGAGGCTGAAGGTCTGGCGGCGCTCGATGACCGCGGCGGAGCCATCGCCGCGGGCGGCGTGCTCGCGGGAAATCAGGTGGCGCTCGACGAGGACCTGTTTCTGAACGGAGGAGAGGTCGCCGAGTTCATGGGAAAACGCGCCCTTCATCACGGGCAGGGCCTCGACGGCCGGACGCAGGAGATCCAGGGCAGCGGCGCGTTGCTCGCGCTTTGCCCAGCCGGGGAAGGGCTGGCGGTGGAGATTCCGGGCAAGCCGGATGCGGGAGGTGATGACGGCCCCGCTGTCCCCGCTGCCGCCGTTCATCCAGGCGGCAGGGTGTTTGATAAGGGTGGCAAAGCGCATCATGGCAGGAGGCGAGCGGTAGGAAGTAGGATCAAGATTTGGCTTCGTCGAGGTTACGGATTTCGTCACGGATGCCGGCGGCCTCCTCGTAGCTTTCCGAGGCGATGGCCTGGTCGAGGCGGGAGCGGAGTTCCTCGATGCGCTGGTGACGGTATTGCATGGCCATGAGGCCCTCCGGCACCTTGCCGATGTGGCTGGTGCCCTTGTGCATGCCGCGGAGCATCTGGGCGACCTCGTCGCCGAAGGTGGCGTAGCAATCGCTGCAGCCGAAGCGGCGGACGCGCTTGAGGTCCTCCAGCGTGAAGCCGCAGGTGGCACAACGCCTGCCTTGACCCGGTGCCTGGCCCGGCGCGCCGGTGCCGCCCGGGGCGGAGGTTCCCGGACCCCCGGGCAGGCCGCCGAGAAGCAAGTCCGCCAGCGAGAAGCCGGTGGGATCGGTGACGCCCCGTTCCTTGGCGCAATTGTCGCAGAGGCACACCTTTTTCATCTGTCCCTCAACCAACTGGGTGAGGAACACGGTGGCCTTTTTCTCGCAGAAATCGCACTTCATCGGAATGGGTTGTTTTTCCCGCTCAAGCAAAGGGGGTGCCAGTGCTCATCGCGAGTTCATGGAATGCCTGCAGGAATTTGGCGGTGAATGGGCCGGGCGTGCCGGTGCCAATGGTCCGGCGGTCCAAGGCGACCACCGGGATGACCTCAGCAGCGGTTCCGGTAAGGAAACATTCATCCGCCGTGAATATATCATAGCGTGTCAATGAGCGTTCGCTGAAAGGCACGCCGAGCTTGGCGGCGATCTCGATGATGACGGAGCGGGTGATGCCGTCCAGGGCACCGTCCGAGATGAGGGGGGTGTAGAGGGTGCCTTTTTTCAGGATGAAAAGATTGTCCCCGGTACACTCGGCGACGAAGCCCTGCTCGTTGAGCATGACGGCTTCCAAGGCGTTCGCCTGGATGGCCTCCACCTTCGCCATGATGTTGTTGAGGTAGTTCAGGGACTTCACCTGGGGCATGAGCGCACCCGGTGCCGGGCGACGGGTGGCGCAGGTGATGATGGAGAGGCCATTCTTGTAGGTCTCGTCCGGGTAGAGCTTGATGGTGGACGCGATGATGAACATCGACGGCCTTTCGCAGAGGTAAGGATTCAGGCCGAGTTCCCCTGCCCCACGGGTGACCACGAGGCGGATGTAGCCGTCCTGGAGTCCATTCGCGGCAACCGTCTCGCAAGTGAACTTGCAGACTTCCTCACGGGTCCACGGCATGTCGACGATGATGGCGCGGGCGGAATCAAAAAGACGGTCAATGTGCTCCTCCAAACGGAAGACGCGGCCATTGTAAAAACGAATGCCTTCAAAAACACCATCACCATACAAAAGACCATGGTCGAAGACCGAGATCTTCGCTTCGGATTCGTCCACCAGTTTGCCGTCGAGCCAGATTTTCATGTCAGATTCTTCGCAAGGGTAGGTGCCCCCGGCGGTCTGGCAAGCGGGGAGATTCGGGATTCTCAAGCGGGTTCGGAATCGGTCCAGAGGCGGAAGGGCACCGCGGCAAGGCTGGAGTTCGAATAACGGCGCTCCGAGGAGACTTCCCTGCCGACCCAAGGGGGCAATTCCGGCTGGATGGATTCATTTTCGATCTCCACCTCCGCGACGACGAGGCCCTCGTTTTCGCCGTGGAACACATCGAGTTCCCAAACATGGCCGGCGTGGGGAATGCAGTAGCGGGTTTTTTCCACGATCGCGAGCGGGCAGAGCGCGAGAAGCTCGCGGGCGTCCGCGACGGGGATCTCGTATTCGTATTCGGAGCGGCTGATGCCCGACGAGGGTCCCTTGATGGTCAGCCACGCGATCTCCCCGGCGAGGCGGACGCGGACGGTATTGGTGCCGCTTTGGGAGAGGTAGCCCTGGGACATTCGGGAGCTGTCGGTGGCGGTGAGCCAAGGTTCACCGGTGACGAGGAATTTGCGTTCGATTTCGAGAGGCATGGGAAGACTTCAATTCCAGGTTATTGCCACTGGTTGATTCGATAAAGGCGAAGCGGTTTGGCTCACGGCACTTTCTTTCCGGGATCGGTAAGGAGCGACCAATCGAGTTCACCATGGTCGAGGCGCTGGACCTCGCAGGCGTAGACGGCGTCCTCGTTCTTGGGATCGAGTTCGGCGGAGAGCTGGATGAAATAGCGGGCGAGGCGGATGTTTTGATCGCCGCCCTGTTTGGCGAGGAGTTGGCCGCGGGTGAGCAGGAGGCGGCCGAAGACCTGCGGGCTGTAGTTCGACTCGGCCGGTTCGGGAAGGACGCCCTTGCCGAACTGGAAATTGGTGATGACGGCGCGCTTGTTGCGCGGGGAAAGCTGGAGGGCGAGGCCGATCAGACGGCGGGCGTCGGCGAGGGAAGCGGGAGAAGCCTTTGCGGCGAGGACCTGGTTGGAGGCGAGGATGGCGAGGTTGGTGGCGTAGTCGTCGCGTTCCGAGTCCAACAGGCCGAGGTCATTGGTGAAGATGCTGGTGACGACTTTCGGCGCGCTCCATGGAAACGATTTTCCGGTTTCGTCCGCACGAAGGAACGAAATCGCGGAAAAGAATACCGCCACACCTTGCCAAAAACGCATCATCAGGCCTAAGGATGGGAGAAGTCCGATTGATGGCAAGTGGCAATTCCCGAACCATTTCATGATAAAACGACGCTCCGCAGCCACATGCGGAAGACGTTGCACGGCGATGTCCCCTCCTCCACGGCTGCCTGCGATGCGCTGGTGGCATGGCTCGGCGGGCATCCCTCGCTGCGCACGGTGGCGGTGTATGCGCCGCTGCGCGGGGAGATCGATCTCTCGCAGGCGATCCGGGCACGGCCTGATTTGCACTGGGTCTATCCGAAGGTATCCGGACATGAATTGAGCTTCCACGAAGGCAGCAATCTAATAGCAGGAGCGTTTGGAATCCTTGAGCCGGGGGACGGTTCGGCGGAAGTGCCGCTGGAGAGCATCGACGCGTTCGTTTGCCCGGGACTTGCGTTCGACGCGAGGGGCGGGCGCCTGGGACGGGGGAAAGGGTTCTATGACCGGATGCTGGAGAAGGCGAAGGACGGGGCACTCAAGATCGGTGTGTGCCATCCGTTCCAAATGGTGGAAAACACCTTCGCCGAGCCGCATGACATCCACATGGACGTGGTGTTGCGCGGGTGAGGTTCACTTTTTCCGTTTCGTTTTTGGCAACGAGGCCGAGACCAAGTCGTAGGAATGGTCAATGAGTTCCCGGACGAGCTTGGTGGGAAGCGAACCGTCGAGGACCACGGTGTTCCAGTGGCGCTTGTTCATGTGGTAGCCGGGCTGGACGGCGTCGTATTCGCCGCGGAGGTCGACGGCGCGGTCCGGGTCGCACTTCAGGTTGATGCGGGAGGGGAAATCATCGGGAACCGCGAGGGCGAACATCTTGCC
>CAXTTX010000335.1:4846-6389 GCA_964247045.1 uncultured Verrucomicrobiales bacterium
CCTTGTAGACGAGCACGTCCGGGCCGAAGGGCGTGGTCTCCTCCGCGCCGGGTTTCGAGAGGAAATGGGTGATGGCATCCGGCAGGTCCACGCCACGAAGGATGGAATTTCCGCCGGGGATGGACAAGCGGGGATTCCGGATTAGGGTGCGGCGTTTTCCGACCCATGTCACCGATTCTCCTGATCATCGCGGGCATCCCGCTTCTTTCCCTGGCATGGTGGTGGTGGGCGGACCGGCGCTTGAAATCACTGGGGGCGGGGCGCGGGTGGAGGATCGCCACCACGGCCGGGGTGCTGGTGCTGCTGACGGGTTTTTTCTGGGTTCTTTCGGACCGGCGGGGCACTTTTTCCATGAACCTGCCAGCACCTTGGTACGCGGCGGTGCTGATCTGGGGTTTGCTTTTCATGCCGCTGGTCGGGTTGCCAAGCATGCTGGGGTGGGCGGTGTGGTCACTCGGAAAGAACCTCAGCCGGCTGGCGCGGGCGAAACAGGTTCCCACAGGCGGTGAACCCTGGACACGCCGCCGGTGGATCGGCGCGGCGGTGGTGACCTTGCCACTGATCGGGACACTGGGGAGCACTCTTTACAGTTTGCCGCGGATGACGCGCTTCCGGGTGCGGAAAATGACTCTCACGCTGGAAACCCTGCCAGTGGCACTGGACGGGATGACGATCGCACACATCACGGACACGCATGTGGGAAAGTTCACCCGCGGGCATGTGCTGGATGACATCATCGCAGAAGTGAACCGGCTCGATCCGGACCTGATCCTGTTCACGGGAGATTTGATCGACCGCTCGCTGCGGGATCTGCCGGAAGCGATCTCCATGTTGCAGAAGCTGAAGTCAAAGTCCGGGCTGTTCCTCATCGAGGGCAACCACGATTTGTTCGACAACCCGGAAGGTTTCGTGAAAGGCGTGCGTGACGGCGGCTTGAACCTGTTGCGCAACGAGGCGGCGACCACGAGCGTGCGGGGCACGGCGGTGCAGATCCTGGGTATCCAGTGGCGCCACGGCGAAGATGACATCGCGGCCGACGTGTTGAACGTGGCGGGACTGCGGGAGCCTGACAGCTTTCCGATCCTGTTGGCACACCACCCGCATGCCTTCGACCGTGCCGCGGCGCTGGAATTTCCCCTGATACTCGCCGGACACACGCACGGTGGCCAGTTGATGCTGACACCGGAGAAGGGCGCGGGACCGATGATGTTCCGCTACTGGTCCGGACTCTATCGGAAGGGCCGGTCCTTGCTGGTGGTCAGCAATGGCACGGGCAACTGGTTCCCGCTGCGGCTGAACGCGCCGGCGGAGATCATCGAGCTGACGTTGAAGCGGGGATAGTCCTTTCGGCAAGGTGGATTGCTGAAAGGGAGATCGGATTGCCCATGGGGGGAGACGAAGGATTCTAATCTCCGGGGGACTACAGTGGACTTGAACTTCCATCAAGATGTGGAGGCCCGATCAAGACTTGGCGAGTTGGGGCGGAATGTCATACATCTTCCCATCCAGCCTACATATACTAATGCGGGACTCACCGTATATT
>CAXTTX010000336.1:0-6274 GCA_964247045.1 uncultured Verrucomicrobiales bacterium
GCCGCTTCGGCTTCGACCTGCGCGAGGGATTCGATCCGCGGGGGATTAAAAATGGCGGGCCGGGCCTGAACAGCAGCCCGGAGCAAATCCGGCGGTCCGTGGATGGCTCGTTGAAACGCCTCAAGGTGGAAGCGATCGATTTGCTCTATCAGCATCGGGTGGACCCCGGCGTGCCGATCGAGGATGTGGCCGGGACGGTGAAGGAACTGATCGCGGAGGGAAAGGTGAAGCACTTCGGCCTTTCCGAGGCGGGCGCGGGAACGATCCGCAGGGCGCATGCCGTGCAGCCGGTGACGGCGCTTCAGAGCGAATACTCGCTGTGGACCCGGACCCCTGAGAAAGAAGTGATTCCCGTGCTGGAGGAACTTGGCATCGGGCTTGTGCCCTACAGTCCGCTGGGCAAGGGATTTCTCACCGGCAAGATCAGCGAAAGCACCACTTTCGACAGTTCGGATTTCCGCAGCATGCTGCCGCGGTTCACTCCGGAGGCCATCAAGGCAAACCAGGCGCTGGTCGACCTGCTGGCAGAGATCGGCATGCGGAAAGAGGCGACACCGGCCCAGATCGCGCTGGCGTGGTTGCTCGCACAGAAGCCGTGGATAGTGCCGATTCCCGGTACCACCCGACTGGGACGTCTGGAGGAGAACATTGGAGCCGACTTGATCGAACTAAGCGTCCAGGAACTCGCGGACATCGACGCGGCCGCTTCGCGGATCGCGATCCAGGGGGCGCGTTATCCGGAAAGGTTCGAGAAGATGACAGGGCTTTGATTTTCACCCATCCGGATTCCGTTGATGGCCTGTGATTTGGAGCGGCCGGGGTGTCGTTGGGCAGGCGGTGGTTTCGCCTCCTCACTTCGCCCTTGTGCCCGCCGTTCGGCGGTTCCAATCTCCCGGCGCACATGAGTGAACTGACCTCCGCCATCCAGGTTTGCATCGCAGGAACCGGTAGCTACCTGCCGGAAACGATCCTAACGAACGAAGAACTGGCGAAGCGGGTGGACACCAGCGACGAGTGGATCGTCAGCCGCACGGGAATCAAAGAGCGTCGGATCGCGGGGGAGGGGGAATTCACCTCGCACATGGCAACGAAGGCGGCGCGGAAGGCGCTGGAGCAGGCGGGACTGGCGGCGGAAGACATCGAGCTAATCATTGTCGCGACGATCACGCCGGACACGCTGACGCCAGCGACGGCCTGCTACGTGCAGCAGAGCCTGGGAGCGATGGGGGCGGTGGCGTTCGACATTTCGGCGGCCTGCTCGGGGTTCCTGTATGCGATGAAGATTTCGAAGCGCCTGATTTCCGACGGTGCTTTCAAGAACGCGCTGATCATCGGCGCGGAGAAGCTATCCGCGGTGACGAACTGGGAGGACCGCGCGACCTGCGTGCTTTTCGGAGACGGGGCGGGAGCGGCGGTGCTGCGGGCGGCGGATCCGTCCGAAGGGTCGATCCTGGCGACGGAAATGGGCACGGATGGGAATTTGACGCATTTGCTGAACATTCCGGGTGGGGGGACTGCTTGTCCGATCACGCCGGCGAATGTGAATGACCACCTTTTCGCGCTGAACATGATGGGCAAGGAGGTCTTCAAGCATGCCGTGAACCGTATGAAGGAAGCGGCGGAGAAGGTGATCGAGCGGGCCGGTTTGCAGGCCGCGGATATCGCCTGCGTGATTCCGCATCAGGCGAATTTACGGATCATTGATGCGATCGCGGACCGGTTGGCGGTGCCAAACGAGCGGGTTTTCGTGAATCTGGACAAGTATGGGAATACGTCAGCGGCGGCGGTGGCGATCGCGCTGGATGAGGCGCACCGCGAAGGTGCGTTCAAGCGGGGGGATCATATCGTGCTGGTGGTTTTCGGAGCGGGGCTGACGTGGGCGGCGGCGGCGATCCGGTGGTGAGGGGGAACCATGTTGTGGTTCCATCGTCGGCAGGCCGGTCTGCCCTACCGTTTTTAGTCGAAGAGGCGCTTGAGGTCGGGGCGGAAGCGGGCGCGGATGGATTCGTTCGCGGAGTCGTAGGGTTCCATGAAGCGTTTCCGGGATTCTTCGGTGAAATAGGGGTCGTTTGTGTCCGAAGGATCGGAGGCGGGGCGCGGGATTTTGGCCTCGTTGGCGGCGCGCTGGCGTTCGATGTAGCCGGAGCAGGGGCTTTGGTTTTCCTTGGCGCGGCTGAAGGGCAACCAGGCCAGCCACGCGGGTAGACCGGCGGCTTTGAGGAAAACGGGGAGCAGGGGGGTACAGGGCTTGTAGATTTCCACGCGGATGGCGTCCTCGCCAAGGGCGGCGGCCCACCAGTCGAGGAGCTGGGCGTAGTCGAGGTGGTCGCGGGTGCTTTTTCCGGCGAGGAAGGCGTCAAAAGGACGGGCTTCACGGACTTCCCGGCTGTGGACCATCTGCTTGTAGAAGGACTGGGCCCAGTCGTCCTGGCGGCGGAGGAAGACGACCACGCGGACGGGGAAACGACCGCGCAGGGGGGCGAAAGCATTCGCAAAGGCCGGATCCTCGCCGGAGAGGCCTTCCGCGCTGATGACGGTGGTGCCGTTGCCTTCGACGGTTTCCGCCAGTTTTTCGATCAGGGCGGCGGAGGAGCCGAGCACCGGGTGGGGGGCACCCTTGTCCTTCTCGTGGGAGATGGCGTGGAAGAGGTGGTTGTGCTTTGGAAGGCGCTTTCCGCTGGCGTCGCGTGCCTCCGGATAGGTGATACCGAGGAGGCGAAGGAGGGGGCGGTTGCGGGCGAAAAACCGCTGGACGCTGGTGCTCCCGGTTTTGTGCATCCCGATATGCAGCACCAGTCGGGGATCGCGGCTCATGAGGGGGTGGGAAATTGCTGGAAAACGGGAGTTCGGGTGGGCGGAATTCCGCCGGTTTTTCCGCCCGGAAATGGGTTGTCCCGTAGCCTCGCGCGAACCTGTGCAGGGCATAGCGAGCGGTCCCGGAACCATGCAAGGTTAATCCACGGACGGGGAGCAGAGAAGTTCCGGATTTGCTTGGAAAAGAAAGGGTTCAGGCGGAGTGCAATTCGCAACGGAGTGGCATTTTTCCAGCAGCCGGATCTGTTGGAGATTGATCTTTTGAGTGTTGACGGGCGACCCCCAATCCCTAGGGTGGCCCATCCTTTGCGTGCACCGCGTGTAAGCCCGGAAAAAATCCGGAAAAAATCGGATCCGGAGTGATCAAAAATCCATGATTTGACGGATAATCTCTATGCTGCCCTCCCTATCCCTCGGAACCTTCCGCTTGGACTCGAATGCCGGCGAGCTGAGTTCACTTGCCCAAGCGGCAGTCGAGAGCCTGGATCTGGGGCATTCCGAACCGCCAACGGTCAAGAAACAGAAGGTTCTGATCGTGCAAGGTGATTGGGAAGCGGGGATGTCCCGGCTGGCGCTGGACCTGAAAGACGCGGGGCATGAGGTGGGGAAGGTTTTCTTCTGCGCGCCCGACGTGGCCTACAAGATGCGGGGAGTGCGGACGCATTTGTACCGCAAGCCGCTGGAGGATTTCGACGAGTGGCTGCGGGAGTTGGTGCGGACTGAGAAGTATGACACCTTTTTCCTCTACAACCACTACCGGCCCTACAACCAGGTGGCTTGGAATCTCGCGGAAGAGATGGACATGGGTTGCTGGGTCTTCGAACTCGGCTTGATCCGGCCGAACTGCGTGATGGTTTTCAGCAGGAAGACGATACCGCTCAACACGCTGGCGAAACGCTGGAAGAAGCTGATCGCGGGCGGGCCGGCTCCCCGCAACGCGGACATGCCGGAGGAAATCTGCCAGGTCAGCACGCCGGCGAAGCTCACCGCCTTCTGCGCCAATTTCCTTCTCAGCCGGGCGACCTCGCCGTTTTTCCCGAACTTCGTGGACCAGCGGGACATGAAGCTGTGGAGCCATTTCAAACACGGGATGATCCACCTGTGGCGCTTCATCGAGCGCAGCCGGGATTGCGAGTATGACGCTCAGTTCGCGGGCGAGATGTCCGGCACCTACTACGCCGTGCCGTTGCAGGTCCATAGCGACACGCAGATCATCAAGTGCTCGGATTTCAAATCGATCGAGCAATTCATCAAGAAGGTGGTGAACTCTTTCGAGAAGCACGCGCCAGCGGACACGAAGCTGGTTTTCAAGGTTCATCCGATGGACCGGGGTTACAAGGACTACATGGACCTGATCTCCGGGCTGGACCACCGGCTGGGAGGCGGGCGCCTCCTGTATGTGGACCGGGTGCACCTGCCGACGCTGCTCTCCAACGCGCGGGGCGTCGTGAACATCAACAGTTCGGTGGGTATTTCCGGGTTGGTTCACCACGTGCCGGTCATCACGCTGGGCATCGCGGTTTACGATTTGCCGGACCTCACTTTCCAAGGCGGGCTGGATGCCTTCTGGACCCAGGCGGAAAAGCCGAAGGGCCATCGGGTGAGGAACTTCGTCAACCTGCTGTTGGAGACCAGCCAGGGAAGGGGAACGCTGTCGCAACGCTGCTTCCAAGTTCCGGGCCGCTGCAAGATCCAGTGGCCGGAGCCTTTCCAGAAGGAATTTTTCCCTGATCATTCCAACGTCCCCGCCGCGAACGAGCACTGAGTTCCGCCGCGGTTTTTCCAGCCCGCGAACCCGAGCCGATCTCCCTTGAGCGAACCCGATATTTTACGGATTCCCCGGCGCGGCTGGCAGGGTGGTTTGTTGGAACGACTGAGTCCGGTGCCGCTTGTGGGATGCTGGGCCAAGAAGGCACAGCGAGTGTGGCGGAAGCGGTACCTGGCGGTGATCAAGGGGGATGGCCGCGGGGAACTGGTGGATGAGGTGCTGCGGCATGACAGCGGGAGGGAATTTCAAGAGGCACTGTCGAGGTGGGCGGAGGCTCCGGCGAGGGGGGGGGTAATAGAGCCGATTTCGCGGGATGCGCCGGACCTGCGGTGCTCGGTGGTGATCAACACGGTGGACCGGGCGGGAGAGTTGAAGATCACGCTGGAGGCTTTGCGAGCGGAGTGGAGGGATGGTGATGAGCTGATCGTCGTGCTGGGGCCGACAGATGATGCGAGCGAGGAGGTTTTGCGGAATTCGCCGGTGCCCTGCCGGGTGGTTGCGTGTGGGGAGAAGAATCTCGCGGTTTCCCGGAACCTGGGGTTGCGGGCGGCGCGGGGCAAATATGTGGCGTTCATTGATGACGATGCCTCGCCGGGAAAGGGATGGCTGGATGCCTTGCTGAAGCCGCTGGAGCGGGATGAGGGCGTGGCGATTTCCGCCGGGTTTGTGATGGATGGGGAGGGGCGGCGTTTCCTGAACCAATACGTGGTCGCGGACACGCTGGGGCGGGCATGGTGGTTTGCCGATGAGGCGCCGGCGCGGGGGAAGATCGCGGAGGCGGGACCGGAGCGGGCCTTTCTAACAGCGACGGGCTGCAACATGGCGTTCCGGCGTTCCGCGCTGGATGGGACCGGTGGTTTTGATCCGTTTTACCGGTATTTCCTAGAGGAGACGGACGTGGTGTGGCGAATTTCGCGATCCGGCGGGCGCTGTGAGGCTTGTCCGGAAAGCGTGGTTCTGCACCGCCTGGGGGCGAACATCGCGCGCCAGCCTTCCTTTGAGATTTCCGCCCGGACGACACTGGTCCGCAGTCAGATCCACTATGCGGGGAAATTTTCCAAAGCCGGGTTTCCGGCGGAGGAGATCGGGGCCGCCATTTGGGGGCGGGTGCTGGCCGACCTGGAGAAAATCGCGTGGGACTGCGGACCGGTCCACCGGACGGCGGCGGATTGCGGTAACCTCCAAGTCCGTTATTTGCAAGCCGTGGCGGATGAATTAAGACTCGACTCCGGGGCGGATTCATCCAGCCTCTCGGCCCTTTCCCGCAGCTCATAAAAAGCGCCCAGTGATGTCCCCAGTCGCCCGAATTCTGGAACCGTTCCACGAAAAACGGCGGCGCTTGTTCTGGCACGCGACCGTGAAGGAAATGAAGCGCCGTGCAGAGAGGGCCTTCGCGAACCTGAAGCCGGTGTATGACCGCACTTCCTCCATCAAGCCGGGGGCTAAGCTGCTGATGACGATGGGCCGGGACGAGAACACCCGGATCCCGTATTTCCTGGAGTATTACCGGGAGCTCGGCATCGATCATTTCCTGTTCGTGGACAATGAATCCGACACTCCGATGGCGGACGTACTCGCCAACGAAAAGGATGTCTCGCTGTGGCATACGACGGAGTCTTACGCAAACACCCGCTACGGGGTCGATTGGATGAACGCGCTACTGGGCGCCTATGCGGTGGGGCACTGGACGTT
>CAXTTX010000337.1:0-1798 GCA_964247045.1 uncultured Verrucomicrobiales bacterium
GTATTGGTGCTTCCTCCGCAACCGCCAGATCAAGGCCGTGGCCACGGTCCCGGAATACACCAGCGATAAGAGCCAAAAGCGGCATTGGATCGCCGGGCGGTCACCTGCCTCCCAATCGATGAAGAGTGTTCGGGCTTTTCCGTCCGAAAGGCGTGGTCCGTTCAATTCTCCGGGAGGGTTTTGATAACCCCTGAAGCCGGTCCAATCTCTCAGGAAGAGACCTTGGTAGGGGCGACCTGCCCAAATCCGGACGAAACCACCTTCCGCTTTCAAGCCAAATCCACAATAGGTGCTGGCAATCTTCCAATGGACAGCGAAGGAGTCCCAGTGACGGTAGGAATTCCACCAACCGACTCCAATCAAGAACATCCCGATTGCCCCGAACAAGAGGATCCGGGAGCGATACCACGGCCGCATCATGGGTGGAGCGGGGTGTGGCAAGGGGCTGGATTCGGGATGCAATGGGATGGGAGCCACAAGGAGTTGTCCTGTATCCTTACTTGGGTGCACTCCAATTGACGAGGGGCAGTTTTGAAGCCCGCACCGTCGGGGCGAAATGGACTCCCCACATTCCTTTTTTGAGCTATGCAATTTTTTGCACCCCTACGCGATAGCGTTATTGAGTTGCGTCCGGTTTCTGGCATCATCGCGAGCGTAAGGGATAGCACAACAGCCCCCCAAAGGGCCCGCGGGCGTCGGAACAAGGGATCCGACGCCCGCGGTCATTTTCAGGACCCGCCTCGGACGCGGAAGTAGCCTGTAATCAAGGAAAAGTGCTGTGGTGGAAGTGAATCCGAAAATTCACCAATCTATTAGAATGCCGTCTGGAAATCTCTCCGGTTTGCACAAGATTTCTCTTGCCCTTGCATAAAGTTTCTGGCATCTGATTGATCACAGTGAGTGAATTATTCGGCCTGCCGGACAATAAACTCCTGGCATTTCCAGGTTCCGAGCCGGAAGCCGCAACCAATGGTTCAAGATCCGGGGGGATATTGAACTTCTGAAGCGGCGCTCCTCTTGGAATTCTTTGGGGGGAATGTGCTAGAAGGCGTGAACCACGAATGTGGTTCACGCCTTTTCTTTTCCCGCGTAAGGAATGTTCTGATAGATCGTGGGGTTATCCCTTATCTAACAAGTGCATGGCGGTGTCCTCGTACCGTGCCAGGGAGGTGCCGCTAGGGCAGCGTTGCCTTCAGCCGGATGAACCGGCTGCCGCCGGTTTCGGATGGCACCGGATCACGCGCGAGGAAGGATGATGTGTCATCGGTAAGAGTCTCGGCAGGCAACCAGAATTCCAGGTCGGCCGAAACTTCGGCGGCCAAGGTCACTTCGGTCGCCGCGGGATTCCTGGCGATGGAGAGAGCGAGATGCCCTTCCTCGTCGGAGGGAGCAAACGGAGAGGGATTTGGAACACCGGGCTCCGTGCCGAGGACGTATTCGATGAGATTGGCAAGATGGTCCGCATCCGGATCCGCCGAGGGACCACTGACCAAGGGGTCCACCTGTTCGGCAGGAGAAAAGTTGGAGAATCGCCACGCATCGAAGGGCCGATCATGGACGGTGACCGCCGCCGATTGCGAAGGATCGCGGACGAGCGCGAAATCCGCGGAGACAGATACCGTCAATTGGCGGTCGCCCTGGGCGATCTGATCGGGAATGGGAACGACCGCAAGCGTCGCGGACGACTGGCCCGCCGGAATCGTGACGGATGCGGGCAATGCCTCGTAATCCACTCCCGCCACCGTCCCGCCGCTGGTCGCGATGGGAACGAACAGGGGCAAGGTCGTGTCGCCGCCCC
>CAXTTX010000337.1:1808-6230 GCA_964247045.1 uncultured Verrucomicrobiales bacterium
GTCGGGGTCCGTGGCGGTGACCGTCACCACCGGCAGGCTGTGCCAGGCCAGGGCATAGGCCGTGGAGATCGCCGCGTCGCTTTCCACTTGGAGCAGGTAGTCGCCGGGTGCCAGGGCGGCTTGGTTCATCAGTTCGACGTTATCCACCGGGCTGTCGCTCTCTGCGATCAGTGAGACAGGGCTGAAGTTGCTCGCGGTGAAAAGGCGGAGTTTCAGGTTGGCCAAGGTCGTACTCCAGGTGAAACCGCTTTTCGTGACCACCCGGTGCCAGGTGAGCGCGGCACAGAAGGGGATGGAAGGAGCTCCCCGCGGAATCGTGAAATAATAGTTCCGGGCCGCCGCGGACGAAACGGAGTCGGAGGACCAGCCCCGCGGATGGCAAGCGATGCTGTCCGATGGCGCTGCGGAGCCGGCACGGAGCGCGTTGTAGGCGTGAAGGACATTGAGTTCGCCGGCCCCATAGCGCAGGTCGAGCGGGCGGGTCGCGGTGTTTTCCCAAGAGGCGACGGTGTTCTTGGTCGCGGTGGCCATCAACAGCGCCTTCACCACCCGGGGGCGGTCGGCCCCCGTGAGGGAATAAGGAGCTTCCGTGAGCTTTGAGAACAAGATCCCGGCTGCACTGCCGACCATGGGGGTGGCGAAACTGGTGGCCCCGTCCGGTGCCACGATGTCCGGCTTGATCCGGCCGCTGACATCCAGGGCGGTGAGACCGGCGCTGTGGGAGCCGTTCACCAGCCCCACCGAGATCGTATGGTAGCTCTGTTCCCAGAGCTGGGGCAGAATGGTGGAATTGCCGTTGTTCGCGCCCACCGCGCAGATGAAGCCGTCCCGTTCGATCGCGAAATCCAGCCGCTTGTTCGATTCGGTGGCCTGGGAATCCTCCGTGGCGTCATTAGCGGAGTTCGAATCCCGCGGCGAGATCCAACTGTGGTTCGTGATGGATCGGGCCTCGATTGCCGGGGACTGGTTGGTTCCCCGGCGGATGAAGGTGGAAAGCCAGCTTCCGGCACCGTAAAGATCGACCGGGCAGGGGCCGGCCAAGAGACTGGAGGAATCGCCGTAGAGGTTGTTGGCCACCTGCTGGGAATGGTTGCTGATGCCGGAGGCACCCGACTTGTGGGTGAAGGTCTTGCCGCTGAAAATCACGTTTGCCGTGTCCGGCTCGAAATTGCCGCTGGTGTCATTCGCTTCGATCTGGCTGAAGCCTTGGGCCGGTGCCGCCGGCAAATCCGCGGGTGCCAGAAGCTTCAACCGGGTAAATCCAATTTCATCCTTCCAGTCGGCGAAAAGGGGGCCCGGAAGAAAAGTCAGCGCGGATGAAACGAGTGTTCGAAATAGTGTCCCGAGTTGAGGTGGCTGGCTGACGGTCCGCACAACCAGCTTGTTAGATGGTGGTAGCTACCATTTCAAGAATCTTTACAATCTGGAGTCATCGTTTGAATCTTATGATTGGATTGGTCGATTGAAATGGGAATATGATGCAATCAGACGTTTCAAATCAGTCGTTCCGACGGTAATTTTGTTTCATAAAACACTTACATGAAGTGATAAACGATCAATTTAACGCGTTTTCATTTAATGATCTCTAGCGACCCATTTCATCCTCACCGTCGCGGAAAGAGAGAATTAGCCCTGAAAATGACTCAGCATCGGAGGCAGGGTCGCCTTCCAAGCATGGGCAATCGCGCAATGGATAATGGCTTCCTCCTCTTCCCGTCGGGGAAAAACCTGGACCTGCCGCACCTTTTTCGCGATGCGGTGGATCGCCGCGAGTTCCGGGGTCAGTGACAGCAGATCGAAAATAACCGCGACGGCAATCGCTCCGAGGAAGGCTGGAATCGCCCATGCGGCAGGGAGCCTGCCGGCCAACAAGGCCAGCACCAGGATGATCCCGGCGAAGGGCGGGACCGCCATCGCGAAACGCCTCGCGGTCTCCCGGGATTTGACCGACTTGGGGTCCGCCTCCTTCCACTCCGCCAGCGCCTTTAGGCGGAGCTGTCGGCCAAATTCGGCCGCGGTTTCCTCGGCGCGATGCACGAGCGACGTGTCCCCGGGCACAGGCTTCCAACGTTCAAGATCGCAGCGGCAGTTCCGCTGGCCCTCGATGGCGAGAACACGGAGGCCGAAATACCAGCGCGCCGCGAGGGCGGCGAGAACGGGCAGGATGGAGATCAGGAAAAGGAGGCGCGGCATCGGGGTGAGTCTCTACCGTTTTCCGCCTGCGGCGAGCCAAGCCTTCGGATCGTCCGGCCATGGATGACGAGGGTAACGTCCCGCGACCTCCTTTTTCATCTGGGCGTAGCCGGATTGCCAGAACCCCTTGAGGTCCTTGGTCATTTGCCAGGGTTTCTGGCCGGGCGTCAGGATGTGGACCAGCAGGGGAACCCGGCCACCGGCGATCATGGGTGTCTCCCAGAGTCCGAAAAGATGGGAAACCCGGATGGAAATAAAAGGATCCTTACCCTCCTCATAAGTGATCTTTGCGGACTGCCCGTTGGGCAGGTTGACGCGCTCGGGGCAATACGAGTCGAGGGCGGCGCGCTGCCCATCGCTGAGCCATTCCCGGAGGACCCTCCAGACATTGGCCTCCTTGATCTCCTTGTAGCTGACCGCCCCGTGGCAAATCTGGGCAATCGCGTCCGCACGGTCGGCATCCGTCCAGCCCGGCATGCCGAGCTCCGGCATCCACTTGCCGAGGAGGGTGAGCCGCGCCGTCCACTGTTCGACCGTGTGGTCCCAGTTTTTCAGCAGGAGTTCCCCTGAAATGACCTTCGAAGCGAGGATCTCCGCGGCGGCGTCGAGATTGACGTTCTGGTCCATCTCCTTGCCCTCCAGCACCAGGTCCCGGAAGCGCGTTTCCTTGCGGGCCACCACGCGGCGGCGGGTTTCGTCCCATGCCGCACCGTCGGTTTGCACCAGATCCTCCGGAAAGAGTGCCGCCAGCCAGACCGGATCGATGGCGGTGGCGCGGCGGAGATGAACGGTGATTTCACGGGCCTCCACCTCGGTGATTTCCGCGGCCACGAAGGCGGGCGCGTTCTTCACGCAGGAATCCTCGTCGAGCTTGCCCTTGCGGTTGCCCACAAGCTTGCAGGCGAGTGTTCCTTGGCTGAGGCGGATTGCCAGTTGATCGCTGAAAGAGGCGAGCATCGCCCGCCCGACCGCCTCCTTGTTCGCTTGGAAATCCACCTGACGCCACTGCCAGCCGAAGCGCTTGGCCAAGGCACCCAGCCTTTCAAACCCCTGCGCCACCTCCCTCGCCCCGCGGGCCATCACTCCGATTTGATCGCACCGCTGCGGATCATACCCCATGGCCGCCGCCGATTCGAATGCCCGCCACTCTCCCGCGAAATCCGAATCATCCTCGGCAAAAATGAAATCCTTCCGCCCCGGACCACCGCGCTTGTTCGTGAAGATTCCCTCGCCTTGCACCGCCGCCGCGATGAACGCGGTTTCCGCCACACAGCCCTGCTCCTGTCCCGCGAGAATCAGCCGTGAAAACCGCGGCTCGAGCGGCAGCGACGCCATCTTGCGTCCCTCCGCGGTGAGAGCACCTTTGGCATCCAGCGCACCGAGGTCGTGCAGCAGATGCTCCGCCCGCGAGAGCGCGGCTTCCTCTGGCGCATCGAACCAACGGAAATCGCGGACTTCGGAAACGCCGGCCGCCTTGAGCAACAAAACCGCCTCTGCCAAGTCCACGCGGTGGACTTCCGGCGATTCAAATTCAGCTCGCCGGGAATGATCCGTCTCGCTCCAGAGGCGGAAAGCGCGCCCCGGTGAGGTTCGTCCCGCACGTCCGGCCCGTTGCTCGGCCGCGGCCCGCGAGATCTTCTTAATCAGCAGGGTATTGAGTCCGCGTCGCGCCTCGAAGGAGGCGATCCGGGCAAGGCCACTGTCGATCACCGTGCGGATGCCTTCGATGGTCAGTGAGGTCTCGGCCACGTTAGTCGCGACAATGATTTTCGGACGCGGTCCCGGCGAGATGGCTGCCTCCTGTGCCGCGGGCGGCAGCGCGGAATAAAGCGGAAAAACATCGTGGCCCTTCGCAATCCCGCTGCTTTCTAGCAGCTCCACCGTGCGCCGGATCTCGTGGGTGCCCGGAAGGAACATCAGGATGTTTCCCGCATCCGGCATGGCAACGGCCTCGCGGCAAATCGCCGCCATTTTCTCCCAGATCGGGGTTTCACGCGGCGGTCCGCCACGGCGGTCATTCTGCACCGGCCGGTCCGCCCGATAGAGAACCTGCACCGGATACGTGCGTCCTCCCGTTTCCAACGCCGTGACAGGTGCGAGATAATCCGCCAGCCCCGCCGTTTCCAGCGTCGCGGACATGACAACCACACGCAGTTCCGGTCTCGTCGTTTCCTGCAAATCCAGGCAACGGGCCAGCGCGATATCCACCGCCAGCCGACGTTCATGGAA
>CAXTTX010000338.1:0-5628 GCA_964247045.1 uncultured Verrucomicrobiales bacterium
CTTGACCCGGCATTTTGCAACGCTTGACCCGGCATTTTGTTGTGCTCCTGTGAACCATGGAGCCGCCGCAGCCCTACCCTCGCCTGGATTCCGAGATCGTGGCCGATGTCATGGCGGAAATGGACCAGTGGGAGAAGACGCACCCGCGACCCGGCGCGGATGCCGGAATCCGGGTCGGGCTTTGGGAGGCGATGTATGACACCAAGCGGGAGACCCTTTTGCGGCTCCAGCGTGCCGAGGTATTCGGCGCGAATCCGGACGACGAGAGCCTTGAACGGAATTTTCCCAACCCCGGCCGAGAGCCGCTGGCTGAACTCCAGGGGGCCAGCGGCTCAAATGAACGAGGGTGACTCGCGGGCGGAATGTCCGCAGGACTGCAGTGCGGTCAAACGGTATCGGAAATAATTTCGCAACAAGTTCGCGCCGTCCGTGAAGCCGACTTACCATGTTTCCGGACAGGCCTGAAACCTTACCCAGTCCCCGTTGCCTTGCGTCCATGTCCGGGGGGGGATGAATGCGGCGGCGGGGACAAAGGGGGAGGATCGCGGGAGAACGGGTTTCGCCAGTCCCAAGGTTGCGGAGGATCTAACCGAATACGAGGCGGGCATCTGAGGGGCATCTGAGCCCGACCTTGGCCTCTGTGAAATGGCCTGCCATCCCTCGCTGATGAAAGGAGCGAAGCCCCCCGGGAGAGAAGGCTTCTTCATCCCGGCGCTCAAACGGCTGCCATGCAAAAAAAAGCCCGCCCCGTTGCCGAGACGAGCTCTTTGGACAATCCGAGAGAGAGTCGGAAATCACCATTCGGAGGTGGTGCCCGTCGATGGGGCAAAGTCAGCCGTGGCGGTCGCATCGGCATAAGCAGCGATGAGATACAGCGTGCCGACAGCCGGAACGGCGGCGCCGTAGGTGTAGGTGATGCTGGTATTCGGTGCGGAAACGGTATTCAGATACTTGCCGGTGCCGACGATCTCGGTGGAGGCCAAGGCATCTCCGGCGTTCATGCCGCGGATGTTGCTATGGGCGCGGACGGCTTGCTGCACGTTGCGGATGTTCAGGATGTTCGCCGCACGGTCGGAGCCCTTTTTCCAAGCGCGGGCACCGATGAAGAGGATCGAGATGAGCGAGAGCAGGACGAGGATGACGACCGTCAATTCGAGGAGGGTCATACCGGCTTTGCTCTTGGTTTTGGAGATGCTTTTCAGTTTCATGATGTGTTTTCGGGGTGTTGATGTTGTCAGCATGAACCGGGATGAGAGCAGGGGCATCCAAGTTCAGTGTTTCAGATTATAAAGGAATGTTGATTTTTTACCAGACACGCGATCGCGTAGGTTCCCCTCCGCCGGTAGATCCCCAGAAGAGGAGGCACATTCACCACGGCCAAAGGGTCTTGGGTATTGGATTGCTCAACCCTAAGGTGAAAAGCACGCGGGGCGTTCTCCCACCTTTTTGAATCCGGCGTCCGGTTGAGGTAGCGGCGTGTGATGCGGACAAGACAGACACTTGATTGCCCGCCGGGGGGAGGGCGGGAATTTGATTTGATTTCCCTGCGGAAATGCGAGGCTGCGGCCGGTGAAAAGGATTGGACTTCTCTTGATGGCGGGCGCCGTTTTTTCTGCCCCGGTGGCGAGCGCGCAAAAACCGGGTGATCCCGTGACTCCCGAGGTGTTCTCCAAGCTGGATTGGATCCAGGGAGAGGCTCCCGTTGCCTGGGAACCCGGGAAGCTGTATATCCTCGAATGTTGGGCCACCTGGTGCGGCCCTTGTGTCGCCGCCATCCCTCACGTGGATGCGCTGTACGACCGTTACAAGGACCAGGGCCTGCGCGTCATTGGCATGAACGTCTTCGAGGACGGAAAGGAAAAGGTCGCGGACTTCGTGAAAAAAAAAGGGGATGGCATGTCCTACCCGGTTTCCTACACCGGGCGGGGCGGGGCTTTTGAAAAGGCTTGGCTTGAGCCGGCGGGCGTGCAGGGCATCCCCACCGCGTTCCTGGTGAAGGATGGGAAAGTCCTGGGCCTCACGCATCCTTCCAGCCTGACCGATGAAGTGGTGGAAAAGCTCCTGAAAGGTGACGCGGAAAACGGCAACCTGCTCGAGACGATGAATTCCCGGACGGCCAAGCAGGGCGAACTCCTCGCCGCCCGCTACGCGTGGTCCGCCGCGGCGAAGAAGAAGGATGTCGAAGCGATGAAGTCGGCGCTTGCCCGGATCGAAGCGCTGGAGCCGGAAAACTACCTGGTGCCACTGATGCGGGACGAGGTCCTTGTCGCCTCCGCCGACTGGCCCGCCCTGGAGGCCTCCATGTCCACCGCCGCGGAAGACCCGACGATCCGGAAACTCACCCTCTTTGAACTTTCCAACAAGCTGACAGCCATGCCGGAGGTGCCCGCCTCCACCATCGCGGTCCTGATGTCGGCCTATGACAAAGTCCTCGGAACGGGAAAGAAAACCTTCACCGATTCCATGGCCCTGGCGCGCTTGCATTGGCGGGCGGGTGACCATGTGAAAGCCGCCGGGGAGGCCAGGAGCGGCATCGGGCTGGCCGGCACCGCGAATGTGAAAAGCGCGATGGAGAAATTCGCCGCCGCCGTCGAGGGTGGCGAGATGCCGACCCGCGAACAGTTTGCGGAGTGGGTCAAGGCCAGCGGGTGACGCGGGCGGCAAGAGCAGGAGCCGGCATTGGAAACGGTTCAACGACGGACCCGACGGCATCGCTGCTCCAACTCCGGGCAATTGAGGGGGGCAGCCCTAACTGGCCATCCATCGGTTGAAATTCCGCCACATCACTTTCCATCGCGATCTCTTGCGCCGGGCTGGAGGAGGAGAGGGAATTTCAGGTCCCGGCGGATTGATCAGTTTGGTGACGAGAATTTCCCGCCGTTTCGGGGGAGCGGTGTTCGCTCGACGGATCAACTCGGTGCCGCGGAGCCTTTCGTAGCGCCGGTTTTCCTCCACGCGATTCATGATGGATCCGGTATCAATCGGGTGCTTGGAGGGGGGCTCCGGATCTTTCATCCGGGAGTATCCTGCCGGATTGCTGGTTGAAGTCCCAGTTAAACTTGGATCTATCTGATAGGGTTTGGCCCTATGGCGCTCATCCGCGAGGTGAAGGAGATCGCAACCGCATTCTCCCTTATTTCCGTTTCACCCGCAGGAAGCCGGCTGGCTGGGTGGCGGGGAAATAATGCGTGTGGCGGAGTTCCCGGCCATCGGCCTTGTGAAGGGCGGGTAGGGGTGTGAATTGGGTGAGGTTGGCGCTGGTTTCCACCTCGAAGGCCATGCCATAGGGTGGACGCCAACCGATGTCCAATGACCGGGGCGGACCCGCTTGCGAGGCGAACAGGGAAAGCTGCGGAGGCACCGGCGTTGGGATGAGCGGAGCGGTGACGAGATGGTTGGTGACCACCTCGTCGTAATTCCGGGTGCGGGTGACGCGGTGATAGATATCGATGTAGATATCGGCAGGGCCCGCGGCGTGCCAGGTGTTCATGTCGCCGGGATCGCCAAGGAAATCGGTGCCGAGCGTCCAGCCGTTGGTGTCCAAAAGATCGGGGAGGGACGTGGTCTGGGTGGAGGCGAGTGTCCGGACTTTTGTTTGGCCGGCAATGATGACCTCACCGGGGACCGCCCATGTGAGGGCGCGCTGGATTTCGGCGGCGGTGAGGCCCTCGGGAAGCGGTGCGTTTGTATCGAGCGTCTGGTTGAGATAGCGGCGCGTGACGCGGGCGATGTCCCGGCCGACGACGTTGTTGTCAACGAGGTGGAGTTGACCGGTCTCGCCGGGATCCAGTGATGCCTCGCGATACATCGTGTGGAGCTGGTGCACCGCCGCGGTGGGGGTGGTGTGGGTGACGGTTTGCAAGCGGTCGGCCACGACGTCGTTGGCGGTTAGTGCGGTCCAGGTCGCGGGGTTGGCGGGATTTCCCGAGTAATCCACGTCGGCGACGGCACCGTGGGCATCAATGCTGGTGGCCGTGGCATGGGTCGCGGTGCCGGGCGTATCGACGGCCGTGTGGAGGGCGAGGGCGCCGGCGCCGGGTGCCAGTTTGGCCGCAAGGGTGGCGGCATCGGAGGAATTGACCTCGGCGGGAACGCTGCCCGGCTGGAAGTAGATTTTATCCCAGGTCCGCGTGGTGTCGGTCACTTCAGTGACGACGTTGATCTGTGGATTCACGATCACCGAGCCGGTCGCGTCCGGGGCGACGAGGCGATATTGGATGGTCTGGTCAAGCAACCGGCTGCCCGCCTCGGTGACCTGCCGCGCGGTGACCTGGATGCTGGAGGGGCCAATGGCGATCCAGGTGAGGTAATCGTCCGGATCGCCGATGTAATCGACGCCGAACTCCACGTTGTAGGCGTTCACGGTTTCGACCGTTTCGCCGTAGCCGGGGCCGAGCGGCAGGACGCCGTAGCCCGTTGTTAGGGGAACCTCCTGGCCCGGGGACGCGCTTGCCAGGGCCTGTTGCACGAGCGCGGCAGGGATGAAGGCGGGCACGGTGGCGGGGCTGTATTTCAACACCGGTGCGGCGGCTTCGACGAGATCGGTCGGCTGTTCGGAGCTCCAGACTGAGATGTCCACGGTGGAGCCCTGTCCGCCGGGACCCGAGGCTGACCGGGGTTTCCGGACATACTCACGGTCGACGAAGTCGCGGCTCTCGCGCCGGATCCTCGACTGGAGCCGGAGGTCGATGACGAGGTTCGCGCTGCCGGATGCGATCCACGTTTCATGATCGAAGGGATTGCCGGTGAAATCCGTGCCGAGGAGCGCTCCGTTCGGATCGATGATGGTGGTGGTGGAAACCGGCACGTCGCCGGTGAAACGGTGCTCGGAAGTGGAGGAAAGGATGCCGATTTCCATCGGAGCCAGACCGGCGAGCGCGGCGTCGATCTGCGCCTGGGTGTAGCGGCCGGGCGGCGCATGGAGGGGGTAGAATCCTGTTTCGAAGATCGCCGGAGGCAGGATCTGGTGCTCGATGATGTCCGGGATTACGGATGTCTGGATCAGCAGCGAGCCGCCGAGGCAGCGTGCGGAAAGGAGGACCAGCAGAAAGGCATGGGCTTTCATCGGGGAGGGGGAATGGGGTTGGGAGAGAGGGGCGGAGGACCACTCGGGGCAGGGATAGCGGTTTGGGCCGTGGGCGTCGAGATTTTCCGTGCCGACCGGGGGCAGGCGTCGCGGTGCTCGCGCCTACCCCAGCCTTATAGGGGGTTGGGCGAGAGAACGTCAGGAGCTGATTGGCTGATTGGAGATAAACTCACGGCAGCCTTCGCTTCGGTCTCAGCGGACATTGATAGACCGTTAGAGATTGAAAGATTGAAACGGGAAAGAGCCCTCGGCAAAAGGGTGCATTAAGGAAGACGCTGCCTAAAAATTCCACGCGGACGGCAAGGGCGAATCTCAGACCGCGCAATGGAAGAAATCATCTTTGATTACATTGGTGGCACTGCACTCAGGGCACTTCCGGAATTCAAATGTTTGGGTGAACGTCGGGGGGTATTCGACACCGATGGCATCCAATGCGCTGGTGACAGGATTCCAGCAGGAGGGCTCGGGGCAGTATCCGGTGGAAAGGTTCGTGATTCCGTGAATCAGCGGAGGTCTGTCATTTTGAATAAAGATTTCTCCAG
>CAXTTX010000338.1:5638-5858 GCA_964247045.1 uncultured Verrucomicrobiales bacterium
GACGTCTTTGCCGTCGGCGCATGCCACGTGTTCCGATCTGCGGTCGGCAAGCCACAGATGGCCATCCAGATCGATTACATAAGTCGCGGGAATCTCTTCCCGCCATCTCCTGTTGGCGGAGAGGAATGAATTTAACCATTGACCGAGGTCGTCGAGATTGCCAATTCTCAGGCAATGTTCTTCGCGTTTCACCGCGGCCCTGATGTCCCCGGGACCGACG
>CAXTTX010000338.1:5868-6228 GCA_964247045.1 uncultured Verrucomicrobiales bacterium
TAACGATAAATCTTCCCAGCCATCGCGGTGAATCTTGGAAGGAGCGAAGAATGGCGGAGAAGGTGGGATTTGAACCCACGGTGAGTATTACCCCACGTCCGATTTCGAATCGGGTGCCTTAGACCACTCAGCCACCTCTCCTTTGCTTGCGCGGGCGGGAAATTGGCGGGGGCGGCGGGGTTTGTAAAGTCTCCAATTTTGATTAAATGGGAGAGGGAGAAAGGATTGATGAGGGAAAAGTAGGGGAATTCACGGCGGGCGGGGATTTGCCCGGGCGAGGGACCGGCCAAGCGGGGTGGCTCCACACCCACGGCGCGGCGGGCCGCCACGCCCTACCGTTTTTTTCTGGCGGCGGGTCGG
>CAXTTX010000339.1:0-6220 GCA_964247045.1 uncultured Verrucomicrobiales bacterium
GTGCCGGCCGCCTCGAAAGTCTTCAAGGTGGAGAAGGTGGATTTCAGCTTGCCGTAGTATTCGGTGATGGCCCACGGCGCGAAGCCGGGCCACTCGGCGGTATTGTCGGTGTTCTTCTCCGCATTGAGTTCCGGAAACTCCGAGGCGTGGGCGAAGCGGGATGCCGCGAAAACGGTGGCGAAGGTGAGGCGCGTGTCCGGGATTTTCTTCGGATCGAGTCCGGCGGTGGCCAGATCCTCATAGTCGAAGTAATGGTCCAGGCTACAGGCATGTTTCACCGGGCTGTCCCGGGTATTGCGCCAGCGGTCCGGCTCACCGGCGAGGAAGGCGATGCGCTCCGCTGCCTCCAACTCGCGGGTGAAGGGCGCGAAATCCGCGGGCATCGCCGCCAAGGCCAATTGGTTCACCATGCGATGCCCCTCGTAATCCCAAGCGGTGGCAAGGGGCGCCGCGAGGGCGGAAACCAAGGTGAGAAGCAATGTGAACCGGTGACTTTCCATGGCGTATCCTAAGGGAAACCCGGAGAGAAAGGCCAGTAATTCAGGCTTTCCCGCCGATTTTCCATAACTGGCTGTGGCAGTGGCCGATCGGCCGATTGATTTCCAATAAAATGGCGTATTTGATCCGTACCCGATGAAAACCCCACTCTTGCTTGTGTCCGCGGCTGCCTGTGTTTCGCTCCACGCTGCTCCCAAGGATGCGCCCGATGGAGTGAAGATCGAACGGGATGTCGATTACCTGGCACCGGAACGTGCCGAGAAGCTCGACCTCTACCAACCTGACAAATTACCCAAGGGCAAAAAGTGCCCTGCCGTGGTCATCATCCATGGCGGCGGCTGGGTGGGCGGGAAGAAGGACGCGCAGCGGGAATTCACCACGGGGACCACGCTGGCGAAGGCGGGGTATGTCTGCGCCAGCGTGGAATATTGGAAGAACGAGAACAAGCGTTGGCCGACGAATCTCCAGGATTGCAAGAACGCCGTCCGCTGGCTGCGGGTGAATTCGGGGAAGCTAAATGTCGATCCCGACCACATTGGTGTGATCGGCGGGTCCGCCGGCGGACACCTCGCGCTGATGGTGGCCTACACGCCGGACAACAAGGAGATCGACCCGAATCCGCTCTACCCGGGTGTGTCCGACCGTGTCTCCGCCTGCGTGAACATGTATGGCATCTCCGACCTGCTGACACGGCAGAAGACGGATGGCTCCGGGAACTCGACCGGCAAGCCATCGCACAACGACCTGTTTCCCGAGAGCCGGGAGGCAGCTCCGGAGAAATGGAAGCTCACCTCACCGGTTACCCATGTGCGGAAAGACTCGCCCCCGACGCTGACCCTCCACGGGACGTTGGACACCACCGTGGACCGGGAACAATCGAAGGAACTCGACCAGGTGCTCAAGGCGGCTGGCGCGGATTCCACGCTGATCCTGGTGGAAGGCGCGAACCACGCCTGGTCGCTGAAGACGGACAAGTTTGACTACACGGATGAGGTGACCGCGTTCTTTGACAAGCATCTCAAGGGCGCGGGCAAATAGCCCGCAGGACGGGCGCATTGCGGAGCCTCCGCTTCAGCACTTTCGCGACAAAACAGGGGCAAATTTGCATTTTTCGGGGTGTAGAAACACGGGCGAGCAGTGTTTTTGCAGGAAACCAGAGGTGGTTCTAAACCAACTGCCCCTCTGCCAATACAGATTTCCATTCACCACTCCAGATCAAGGCGTTCAAGGCCGTGGAAGTGGTAGACATCCTTTACCACCGGCTCGCTGGCGATTCTCAACCCGGGCAAGCGACGGAACAGGATGGGCAGGGCGATGTTCAGTTCCAGCCGTGCCAAGGGCGCGCCGATGCAGAAATGGATTCCGGCGCCGAAGGAGAGCACGGGCGCTTCCTTCCGGTCGGGTTTGAAGACGAGGGGGTCGGTGTATTTCGTGGGATCGAGATTGGCCGCGGCAAGGATGAGGCTGATCTTGTCGCCGCGCTTGAGAGAGATGCCATCGATCTCCACCTGCTCGAGTGCCCAACGTTGGAAGATATGGACCGGCGCGCCGACGCGCAGGCATTCCTCCACGGTCCGCCCGGTCGTGGCTTCGTCGAGGAACAGGTCTTCCGGCGGCAAGCCGCTGTCGAGGATGGTGCGCACGGAATTGCCGATCTGGTGGACGGTGGCCTCATGGCCGGCGTTGAGGAGAACAATGGTGGTGGAGATGAGTTCGTCCTCCGTGAGATATTGGCCCTTGTGCTCGGTGTGGATCATCAGAGTCAGCAGGTCATCGGCGGGTTTGGCCCGGCGTTCGGCGATGATGCTTTTCACGTAGTCTGAAAATTCCTTCGCGGCCTGGTCGGCGGCCTCCTCGTCCGCGCGGGTGCGGCCGAACATGTACATCCGCACGTAGGCATGCGACCACTTGAGAAGCTGCGGCCCCATTTCCTCGGGGATACCGATCATGCGGGCGATCATGGTCACCGGGATGATATCGGCGAAGGATGATAGAAGCTCCGTCTTGCCGTCCTTTTCGAAGCGGTCGATGAGGCCGTTGGCCAGTTCCTCGATTTCCGGCTTCATCTTCTCCACATGGCGGGAGAAGAAGGCGCGGTTCACCAGGGTGCGCAGCCGCGTGTGGTCCGGAGGCTCGATCTCCAGCAGGGAATGCGCTTCCGCCGCGTCGAAATGTCGGACATGCGGCTGGGGTTGGGGCAGCCCCAGTTCCTCACGGGTGGCCACATGAAGGATCTGCCGGCCGAAGCGGCGATCTCGAAGCAGGCTGTTGACGTGGTCATAGCCAGTGAAGAACCACTGATTTTGCTCTTCCCAGTAGAAGGTGGGACTGTGGGCGTGGAGCGCGGCATAAACGGCGTTCGGATTGCTGTAGAAGGCCGGGTCGCGACCGTTCAGAGAGACACGCCGGGTGTCGGGGTGGATGGTGAGAAAGGGGGGGATGGAGGCCACTGGTGGAGGGTAGCGGGTTTGTGAGGATTGGGAAAGGACGTAAGAGGGGGAGCATTCCGATGGTGAGGTTTTTCGAGGCGGGAGGTGGATCGCGTGATTGGTGGAAGCGGAGTGGATGGTGAGGGAGCGGGGGTGGGCGTGGGCTTCCCGTGACAGGGGACGAAGGCGTCCCGCTCCCCCCAAGTCGCTTCGCTCCGAATCGCACCTTGCGTCCGCCCGGTTCCTGATTTAGCATTGGAGTTGCATGTATCCACAACCCATCCACGTGATCTCCCATCCCGGCTCGGCAAATTGGGACGTGATGCGCGAAGGCGACGAAGCGGCCCTCTCCACCCATGTCAACAAGGCAACCGCCGAACGCGCGGGATGGGAGCAGGCCATGGACGACAACGCCGCGCTGAAGATTCATAATCGGGACGGGTCGCTCGAGGCACGGCTGCGGGATTGAGCAATCACGTCCGGGGTCAACCCGAGGCCTTTTGCGAGCTGAATAGGATTGCCTCCCGAGGCCATCTGGATCATGGAGTCGATGCGGCCGCCCGCATTGATTGTCCCATGAGTTTCCCTTCGCCCGCACCCGTCGGCCGTCTCGTTTCCATGGATGTCTATCGGGGCTTCGTGATGCTGCTGATGATGGCGGAGGTGTTGCAGATTCCTGCCGTGGCATCCGCGTTTCCCGACAGCGCGTTCTGGAGGGTGCTGGGCTTCCACACCTCCCACGTGGAATGGGTGGGCTGCTCCCTGCATGATTTGATTCAGCCGTCGTTTTCCTTTCTGGTGGGGGCTGCCCTGCCTTTTTCGATCGCCAGCCGGATCAATCGGGGGCAAACGGCAGTAACCATGGTGGGCCATGCGTTGTGGAGGTCGCTGCTGCTGGTGTTGCTGGGTGTGTTCCTGCGGTCGATCGGTGCGCGGGAGACGAACTGGACTTTCGAGGACACACTGACGCAGATCGGTCTTGGGTATCCGTTTTTGTTCGCGCTTGGTTTCACGAAGCCACGGACGCAGGTCGCGGCGTTGGTGGTGATTCTGGTGGGATACTGGCTGGCGTGGGCGGTGGCTCCGGTGCAGCCGCCTTGGCAAGGCCCCGTGAGCGCGAATGTGTTCTTCCATTGGCCGCACGATGCGGATGGGTTTGCCGCCCACTGGAACCGGAATAGCAATTTGGGTTCGGACTTCGACCTTTGGTTTCTGAATCTCTTTCCCCGGCAGCAGGAGTATCTGGGAAATCCAGGCGGCTACCTGACGCTCAATTTTGTTCCGACGCTGGGAACGATGGTGCTTGGTTTGTTCGCGGGCCGATGGCTGCGGAGTGATTTCCCGGTGAGGGAGAAGCTGACCCGGATGGTGGTGGTGGGAGTGGTGTGCATCGCGCTGGGTTCGCTGCTTCATCTCACGGGCGTGTGCCCGCTGGTGAAACGGATTTGGACGCCCTCATGGGTGCTGTTCAGCGGAGGGATCTGCCTTTTGTGGATGGCCGCGTTCTATGCCGTGGTGGATGTGAAGAGGTGGAGGGCATGGGCGTTTCCGCTGGTGGTGATCGGGATGAATTCCATCGCGGCGTATTTGATGGCGCACCTGTGGCCGGAATTTATTGCCAAGGCGTTGGTGACTCATCTGGGGGAGCATGCGTTTGGGTTCAGTGGTGTTTTCGCGCCGCTGTTGCTGGGAGGCTGTGTGTTGGGGGTGCTGTGGTTGGTGCTGTTCTGGATGTACCGGAGGAAGGTGTTTTTGAGGATCTAGCGGTGGCTTTTGCGGGTGGCGGCTGATTCGCATCCGATGTTTCCCCCGCATGGGGCCGGGCTTTCAGCCCTCAATATCGGACCCGACGGATACCCGGGCCTGCGACCCGGGCTGGTATGAGGGCGGGCCGTTGCCCTCGACATTTGCCGGGCCGATACCAGGTGGCGTCCCGGAGGGATTGGAGATTTCTCAGCCCCCTACCATCCGTAGCCAGGACTGGAGGTTGTAATAATTGGTGACGCGGGAGATGAGGCCGTCACGTAGTTCGAAGAAGGCGCCGACGCGGAGGTGGTATTGCTGGCCGGTGGCTTCGGGCAGGCCTTCGTCGGTGGAGAGGTATTCACCACGGATGAAGAACTCGGCGGCGGCACGTGTTGGATTCTCGTCGCTGGTGAAGATGAGGAGATCCTCGACGGTTTCGCGATAGCTGCGGTCCATGCGGCTGAAGAACTCGCGAAAGGCATCCTTGCCGTTTTCCACGCCGCTTTCGTTGATCTCGTGAACGACATCGTCGGTGAGGAGTTCCAGCAGGCCTTCGCGGTCGCCGGCGTTGAAGGCGGCGTAGTATTGCCCGATGATCGCTTTCATGATGGGCTCTGGAATCTCAGGAGGGGGCTTCAACGGCAAGCGCGAACTCGCAGATCAGGCTTTCCGAGAAATAAGAAATCCAGGCCGGTCTCTTGATCCGCGGAATCTGGGAGATGTGGGGAAAATTGTTTTCTCCCCGGAATTTTTCGAACCTTGGCCTGTCCTTGGTGGTGGATGCCGCCCCAACCGGACCGCTCGGAGAGCGGTCCCTGTTGGGTTGCCCCCAGCCGTACCGTTAGGAATAACGGTCCCTGCCTCAGACAGCCTCTATCACGTCGACGACGGTGGCGCGGACCTTCGCGGGATCGGTTTCGGCCCGGCGGGTTCGCTGTCTTTCCAAGAGGGCAGTATCGATGCGGAAGGAACGCCGGTGAAAGCCTTCTTCGACGATGGGTCCCTGATCTTGGCGCCCGAGGTCGAAGAACGGCGATTGGGAAGGTGAGAAGAAGGAGAGGCGGCCGATATTCACGTCGATGAGTTCCGATTCGGCCTGGCCGACAAGATGACTGACCGCGACATGGCAGCCCAGTTCCACGGCGCGGGCACCCGCGCAGCGGCCCACACGCTCGACGCCGAGGATGCTTTCGGTCGCGCTTGGCACGAGCAAGAGGTCCACTCCGCGGCCACGAAGGGCGACGGAGATTTCCGGGATCTCGATATCCAGGCAGATGACGACAGCTAGCGTGAAGCCCTTGAATCGCCAGAGGCGCAGAGGCCCGCCACCGGTGAAGGCATTCTCCCATGGGGTGAGGTGGATCTTGTCCTGATGGAAAACTTCCCCATTGCTGAGGATGGGTGCACGGTTCCTCAGCTTTCCCGCTTCATCGACAAAGGGCACGGTGCCGAGAACGACGGCCTTGTCGGTACGGGTGAGTTTCTCCCGCACCACCGGCCAGAGGTGCGTCCGGCGCTCGCGCCAGGGCAGGCGCGAGAGCTCGTGA
>CAXTTX010000340.1:0-6201 GCA_964247045.1 uncultured Verrucomicrobiales bacterium
CGTGTCGAAACCGAAAAGCAGTCCCCCCAATGCCCCCACGAGCGTTGCCCCCAGCAGGGCGGCGGTGATTCGGACTGGCACGGTCTCATCCGGGGTCGTGACGGATGCGGGAGAACGGGAGACATTCATGGGTTGCAGGGAGTTTTGAATCAGCCATGGCCTCCCACAACACTGGAGTTGACAGGTCCAAATTAATTGGACATATCCGATAGCGAATCAGATTTTACAGATTCCAAAAGTGGACACCTCACCAAAACACCGGGCAATTACCCGCGAACTGTCAACGGAGATCCTGGCAGGCAAATACCGCCAGACCGGTCGCCTGCCCAGCGAAACGCAGTTGGTGCAGCGTTTCAAAGTCTCCCGGCCCACCATCGGCCGCGCTCTCCGCAGTCTTCAGGAACAGGGCTTGGTGGAGCGCCGCGCCGGTTCAGGCACCTATGTCCGGTCGGGCAAGGATCGTCCTGCCGATGCCCATGTGGGCAGCCAGCAACTCGGCCTCATCGTCCCCAGCCTCCGCCAGACGGAAATCTTCGAGGTGATCTGTGGTGAATTGGCCAGCCTCGCCCGGATGAACGATTACGGTCTCTGGTGGGGTTCCAGCGCCTCGCCCGTGACCGAAGCGAAAATGACCGTTCAGGAAGCCGAGGATCTTTGCACCCGCTTCATCGAGCGCGGCGTTTCCGGCGTCTTCTTCGTCCCTTTCGAACACCAGACCGATCGCGAGGCATCCAACCGCCGGATCACCGAGCGCCTCCGCCAGGCGGGCATTCCCGTCGTCCTGATTGACCGCGATGTCGGCGCCTTCCCCACCCGAAGCGAGTTCGATCTGGTCGGCGTCGATAACTTCGCCGGTGGCTACATGCTGGCCGAGCACCTCATCAAGCTCGGCATGCGCCGCCTGGCTTATGTCATGCGGCCCATGACCGCCTCCACCGTGGACGCCCGCATCGCCGGGGCCCGCATCGCCATGCTCGACCACGGCATCGATCTTCCCCCCAATTTCGTCCACGCCGGTGATCCCACCGATCCCAAGTTTGTCCGCTCCTTCGTCCAGGCCCACCAGCTCGACGCCATCCTTTGCACCAGCGACCACATCGCCGCGCAATTGCTCCAGACGCTCAACAAGCTCGGGATCAACGTCCCGAAGGACCTCCGCATCGTCGGCTTCGATAATGTTAGATTCGCCAGCCTCCTGACGATCCCCCTTACCACCATGGAGCAGCCCTGCCGCGACATCGCCCTCACTGCTTTCAACGCCCTCTGCGAGCGGATTACCAACTCCACCCTCCCCCCGCGCACGCTCATGGTCACTCCGCGCCTCGTCGTCCGCGAAAGCTGCGGCGCCTACCTGCATCAATCCTGAGGCGATTCCATGATCCTTCCGACCACGGATCGACGCAAAATGGGCAATTCTGCCCCCCCCGCGGACCACCGGGCTGAAGTCTTGACGACAAATCCAACGCCTTTGCTTGTCCCGGAGACACCCGGTATTGCCTTCCGCTGCGCTCCCCGCTTGCATCCGCCCCGCCGATGGCCTCCTCCTTCTCTTTCGATTCCCTCAACAAGGCCCAGCGCGAGGCCGTGGCCGCGCTCGATGGGCCGGTGATGCTGCTCGCCGGCGCCGGCACCGGCAAGACCCGCACGGTCACCTGCCGCATCGCCCACATGCTGGAGAAGCGCATCCGCCCCGAGGAGATCCTCGCCGTCACCTTCACCAACAAGGCCGCCTCCGAAATGCGCGAGCGGATCGGCGGCATGGTTTCCAAGAAGGCCGCCAAGGAAATGACGGTCTGCACCTTCCACTCGCTCTGCGTCCGCATCCTCCGCGGCGGCATCGACAAGCTCGGCTACAAGAAGAACTTCTCCATCTGCTCCCACTCCGACCAGGTGGGCATGATGAAACAACTCCTCGTCCGCAAGGGCGGCGCCGACATCAAGATCAAGCCGGACGAGGTGCTCTCCTCCATCTCCAAGGCGAAGAACAAGGGCGTCGAGCCCGCGGACATGGAGGACGATTTCTTCGCCACGCTCGCGGTTGCCTATCAGAACGAGTTGCGCGCCCAGAACGCCGTCGACTTCGACGACCTCCTGCTGCTCGGGGAAAAGGTCCTGCGCGAGCACGCGGACGTCCGCGACATGTTCCGCGAGCGCTTCACCCGCGTCACCGTGGATGAGTTCCAGGATACGAACGCCCTCCAGATGCAGCTTCTCCAGCAGCTCGTCGGCAAGCCCTATCACGTTTGCGTCGTCGGCGATGACGACCAGTCGATCTACGGTTGGCGCGGCGCGGAAGTCGCCAACATCCTCCAGTTCGAGAAATTCTTCCCGGATCCCAAAATCATCCGCCTCGAGGAAAACTACCGCTCCACCCACGCCGTCCTCCACACCGCGAATAGCCTCATCCGTCACAACATTGGCCGCCGCGAAAAGGTCCTCCGCTCCACCCGCAGCGGTGGTGATCCCGTCCGCATCGTCGCCATGCCCGGCGACGATCAGGAGGCCGAGTTCATCGCGGAGGAAATCCTCGCGGAAAAAGGCGCCGTCGGCCGCACTTGGGAAGACTTCGCCATCCTCTTCCGCACCAACGGCCAGAGCCGTAAGCTGGAACTCGCCTTCCGCGAGCGGAAGATCCCCTACCGCATGGTCGGTGCGCAAAGTTTCTACGACCGCCGCGAGGTTCGCGATGTCCTCGCCTACGCCCAGCTCCTCGCGGCACCGGATGCGGACGTTCCCTTGCTCCGCGTGATCAATGCGCCAAACCGCGGCATCGGCCAGTCCACCGCTGTCCTCGCCACCGATTGGAGCCGCGAGAACAATTACTCCGTCTGGCAGGCGCTCTGCGATCCAAGCTTCACCGATCAACTCGGCCCGAAAGCGGCCAATGCCGTCCAGGAATTCGTCGCCCTCATCGCCGGTGCCAAGAACCGCATCGAGATCGCGAAAGACAATCCAGCCGATGTCCTCGACGGCCTCATCAAGCAGATCGAATACCTCCCATGGATCGAACGCGCCTGCAAAACGGACAGCGAACGCCAGCAACGCGGCGAGGGCATCCACAGCGTGATCGACAGCCTTCGCAAGCACGTCGAAAAGGGCAAAAAGCTCCAGGCCTTCCTCGACGACAGTGCACTCGCGTCGGAACGCGAGGACGACGACCTTGAGAAAAAGCAAGGTGCCACGCTCATCACCCTCCATGCCTCCAAGGGTCTCGAGTTCCCCATCGTTTTCCTCATTGGCTTGGAAGAAGGCTTCCTGCCACACACCCGCAGCATCGCGGAAGGCACGAAAGACGAGGAACGCCGCCTGTTATATGTCGGCATCACCCGCGCCCAGGATCAGCTCACCATGACCTATTGTGCCACCCGCATCAAGTGGGGCCAGGAAACCGGCTGCCAGCCCAGTTCCTTCATTGGCGAGATGGACGACACTTTCATCAATCACACCTCCTACGATGACATCCTCGGTGCCGAACCCAGCACCGATGAGTTGGACAATTTCTTCGGCGGACTAAAGGGACTATTGAACGATACCTGAACAAAATTCTCGGGGTGAGTTTCAACGCTGGGACAACCGACACCGCTTTTCGTTCACCACAAACAACCCTATGTCCGTTTTTGGGACCACTTGGCCGGGATTGGACCCCTAAATCCCTTTCCCTTTCCTGATTTTCAGGTAATTTGATCTCGTTCTGAGGCGCTTCGGCACCAACTGAACTCAAAGCTAGGAAGCCTCGCCAAAAGCGTTCGCCATTGATCTCCGGGGGGAAGTCAACCGAACCAGGCAAAGCCGGATGGCTCTGAAAAAAGCGCGCGTTGCGAGATCCGGGGGGAAATCCAACGCGCGCTTTTTTGTGCCCTCATGGTCTCTCCTTCCCCCGGCGAGGGGCCGATTCCCTCCCACGGGACACTTTCCCCATCAGCTTGGCACGATTTCGGCACAAATTCGCTCTTGCATCTTTATTGCGTTTTCTGAAATCTGGCGGTGGTAACTCCGCAAATGCTGAAACTCCTCACCCTCCGGAGATTCTGGAACATCACGGCCATCGTCGTGATCTTCCAACTGGCATTCGCGCAGGCGATGGCAGCCAGTCCGGAACTTCACCATTCCTGCGACAGCCATTCGGATGTACCGGGCCACGAGTGCGTGGTCACCCTGATGCAAACCGGCGGCTACTCCGTCGTGCTCCCGGACATTCTTCCGGAAGATGTCTCTCCGGAAACGCCGCCGGTCCCGGTGGCGAATCCGATCGTGATGGATCTTCTGCCCTCCCATCTGGCGGGCGGAGTCCTCGCGCATGCACCACCCCGCGGGCCGTAGGTACGGCGGTCCTACAGGTGTCGTTTTGTTAGACGGCCACACGGCGCCACTGGCGGCGCGTGTCGATGTCCGGCCGGTTATTTCCTTTGGCGCCGCCATGATTCCATCACGTACTCATGAAACCATTTTCACGCCCTGTATTCCGGGCGGCCGGCCTTGTCGCGGCCAGCCTCCATTTCCCCCTTCTCGCCCATGCTGAAGAAGCCGGCGATCCATCAAAAACCGAGATCGCGGCGCTCCGCCAGCAAGTCGAGGACCTGACCAAACTGGTCAAGGATCTCCAACGGAAAGTCGAAACCTCCCCACCCCCGCCTTTGCCGGGCGTGGAAAGCCCGGCTCCCGCCTTGCCTGAAGTCACCACGCTTCTGCCAGCCGCGGATTCGAAGGCGGCGCTGCCACCGGCACCCTCACCCGCCAAGGAGCCGGATTTCACCGGCGACCTTTCCGCCGATCCCCTGCCACCACCGAAGCGCACCGACCTGAGCGTCTTCAATCCGGAATTCTCGGCAGCGATCGATGCCATCGGATCCTACTCCTCCAGCGCCAAGAACCTCAATTTCACCATCCGCGACATCGAGCTGATGGTGCGATCCAACGTGGACCAGGTGGCCCACGCCTATGTGGTCTTCAACGCGGAGAGCGAACTGGTGCCATGGGAAAAGACCGATCCCTTCGGCGAGGTTTCACTCGGGGTCGAGGAAGCCGCGGTTGAAACCACCTCGTTGCCCTACGGCCTCGCTCTGAAGGGAGGCCAATTCTTCGCCGATTTCTCCCGCCTCGGGAAGGTCCACAGCCACGAGTTGCCATTCACCGACCGCCCTGCCTAGTTGGAGGAAATCCTCGGCGGGGAAACCAAGTCGCGGGGCTTGGAACTCAGTTGGATTCTCCCCATCAACCATTACATCCGCTTCACCGCGGGTGCGGTGGATAACATCGGCGCGGAAGGAGCGGTCACCAGCGTGCTCGACATGCTGGACGACAGCGAAGCCGATCTCTACGCGACCGGCAACCGCCGCGGCTTCGGCGACCTGATGTACTACGCGCGTGCCGCCACCATCTTTGAACTGGGCGACAGCGTCTCCCTGAACCTCGGCGCGGACTACGCGCACGGTTCGGACATGGGAACCCGCGAACTGGCCAGTGGCGACTTCAAGCTCACCTGGACTCCGGACGCGGCAAGCTTCAACCGGCTTGAAGTCGGCGGAGAGGTGCTACACGGGAAAACCGACGGCGATTTCGGTCCCGATGCCCTTTTTGCCGGCGGGCCGGCGGGTGGCTCCTCGACCGCGAATGGCGCCTACATCTACGCGCAGTATCGCATCGGCAAAACCTGGGAACCGGGATTCCGCTATGACTGGTTCCGCCCGGAAGCCTGGTCGCAGACCGATGCCAATTCGGACGGTATTGCCGATGGCATCGCACGCGCGATGAGCACGCAAAATTCGTTCAGTGCCTACCTCACCTACAACATCAGCGAGTTCAACCGGCTGCGCTTCGAAGTAAGCCGCATCCAGGGTGAAACCGGCTCCTTCGGTGGTCGCGATGACGACTGGCTGGGGCTTCTCCAATGGAGCGCCACGATCGGACCTCACAAACATTCCTTCCAACCTTGATTTGATCTCACCATGAAAACGATACTTCTCTTTCTAGCCACCATCGCCGCTCTCCACGCGGCCCCGCTGAACGTCGTCGTCACCCTCCCCGATCTCGCGGACATCACGCGCCAGGTCGGGGGAGACCAAGTGGACGTCTATTGCATCGCGAGCGGTCGCGAAGACCCTCACAATGTCCCGCTGAAACCCAGCACCATCGTGAAACTGGCGAAGGCGGACTTGTTCATCCAACTTGGCCTCGAACTGGAGCACGCCTACGCGCCCGCCC
>CAXTTX010000341.1:0-615 GCA_964247045.1 uncultured Verrucomicrobiales bacterium
GGAGGTAAAACGGGGGTCTGTCCGGTAAGAATGGGCCGGGTGAAATTTCAAAAAGCTTCGTACGGAGGGTTGTACTTTTCGGGTCGAGCTACTAAATGTGCCATAGTTTTTGAATTGACGCTACCAGATCTATTAGTAGTATGTCGCTCGTTGCCGTTCCGAATCCCTCATGCGTTGTGTCCAATGCGGATCTCTCAAAGACAAAGTCCTCGATTCCCGATCATCGAAGGATGGGACGTCGATTCGTCGACGCAGGGAGTGCATGAAGTGCGGCTACCGCTACACGACGTACGAGCAGATCGAGCGCACGGAGTTGCGGGTGGTGAAGCGGGATGGCACGCGGGAATCGCTGAACCGGGAGAAACTGATGAGCGGTCTCATCAAGGCCTGCGAGAAGCGGCCGGTGCCGATGGACCGGCTCGACCGGGCGGTGGAGGAGATCCTGACAGACCTGCACAAGGACCACGTCAGCGAGGTTCCCTCCGCGATCATCGGCGGCAAGGTGATGGACAAGCTGCACCAGATCGATCCGGTGGCCTACGTCCGCTACGTTTCCGTCTATCGCCAGTTCGAGGATGTGAACGAGTTCATCGCAGAGATCCAGTCGCTGTCGCG
>CAXTTX010000341.1:625-6196 GCA_964247045.1 uncultured Verrucomicrobiales bacterium
GGCGAGTATTCCTCGACCGGGGTTTTTGTGTCGTGTCGCGCCGTGCGGCACGCGATCCATTCCAGCGCAGGCTATTCAAAGATTGACCTTTGCCCGGTCCTGATATTAAAGAACCGCTTTAGGCCCCCTCCAACCACTTTCTGTCCTACCCCGCCCGCCCAGGCGTTTTTACTCACCCGAAACCACAACCAGCCAATAGACCCCTCCACATAGACCCGAAGTGATCTCTCTTATTGGCAATCGCCCCGCGATACAAATCGGCCGCTACCAGGTTTTCGATTACGACACGGCATGGCTGGATGACGCCATCCGACGGGCTGCCGCGGCAGCCGAGCACGAAGACTTCCCCTTTGTGACGGATATCCGTTGCGGGGTGGCGAAGTATCTTGAGACGAAGTGCCCGCTGAAGCTGATGCATTTGGAGGATCTCTTCGAGCGGATGCGGAAAATGCTGGTGACGATCGGTTGCGAGCGGATCGCGGAGAAGCTGGTGCCACTGGCGCCGCCGATGACCGTTTCCCTGGTCCGTGCGGCCATGGAGGCCGGCAACGGTTTCGAGCTGGGCTTTTTCGAGACGCTGCGGGTGGAACTCGGCGAACTCCGTGCCGCCGGGGCGGAGGAAATCCGGTTCACCGGCCTGCGCGAGAGCACGATGATCCTGCGCGGAGCGGAGAAGTGGAACAAGCATTGCGAGGGGCTGTTCGGCGAGATCGAGGCTTTCCTGAAGGCATGGGACAAGGAACGGAGCGAGGCGGAGCTCCCTTTGAAGGTTTAGCAGAGTCGAATTCGTTGATCGGAAATGCGAGGGGCCTCCGGTTCCCCCGATTCCCGTGATTTAGGCTTCTTTTCACGACACGATGGGCATGTTGAAAAAGTTGCTGAATGGTTGTTTGGCCCACCCGTGTTGGAGTGGAGTCAGTGGCATCGTCGGCATGCTCAGTCTGTTGGCTGCATTGAAGTGGCCCGTGGCGGATGCATCGCAATACCCGGTCGGGAAGCCCGGCATCGATATTCCGCTGCCTCCCGACCTTGCCGGCAAATGGATTATCGATAACACGGTGACCACTTCCACTTACAAGGCCTTTGTCGGGCTGGATTTGCGTTATCTCGTCGGAATCGCCCAAACCGATGGCCAGATACTCGTGAGCGGCGAAAAGGACAGCGAGCGGAAGGGCAAAGCGACGCGCATCATATACGAAAAGTCCGCGCGCACGAAATTCTCGGGCAAGGGGGAACTCCGCGTTGCCGGTGAAAAGAGAACCATTCAACTGGATGTGACGGAAGGCGGCGTGCAAAGGCCGGTTAAAACCACCTTCAATCTGGTGGTGATCGATTCGGCAAGGATGGAAGGAGCTTTTTCCAGCGATGCCGCGAGTTCGACCGGGGATTGCGTCTGGCGGCGGGATAGCGAATAGCCCCCCCGGCGGAAACCGTGCATTACCGAGCCGCCAGAGATTTCATTGCGTCCGGCGGCGATTTTGCCTATCAGCGGGATGCGATGAAAAATCCCCCTCCGGTTCTTCCCCGAGTCCTCGTGTCTTGTTGGTGTCTGATGGCGGGAGCCGCCGCGGATCAATTTGGCGATTTCACCTACACCGATACGGGCACGACGATCACGATCACGGATTACCCGGAGGCGGCGACGGGCGCGGTGGTGATTCCGGCGACGATCGCGGGGAAGCCGGTGACGGCCATCGGGGCGGGGGCATTTTCGAGCTGCGGGGACATCACGAGCGTGAGCATCCCGCCCGGGGTGACATCCATCGGGCAGGAGGCTTTCGTGGTTTGCGCCAAGCTGGCTTCGGTGAACATTCCCGAGGGAGTGACGGATCTTGGCTACAATACTTTCGCGGGATGCCAGGCCTTGAGCGGTGTGGTGTTGCCAAGTACTCTGACCTCGCTGGGAGATCACGCGTTTGCGATCTGCATGGGCCTGACGTCCATCGTGATCCCGCCTTCGGTCACCGACTTCGGGCCCTCGGTTTTTTACCAGTGCAGCAATTTGGCGAGCATCAGGCTGTCGCCCAACGCGCCTTCCGTCGGGACATTCGCGTTTTTCAGCTGTGGGAGCCTGACCGCCGTGACAATTCCCGCCGGCGTCACGAACATCGCGAACAGTGCGTTCCAAAATTGCGCTTCCCTGACCGATGTGACCTTCAAGGGCAACGCGCCAAGCTTGGGCACGAATGCCTTCCTCAACACCGCCAGTGGCCTGACGATGAAGTTTTACAACGGCAAGACAGGCTTCACCGCCCCGACCTGGAATGGTTTTACCTCGGCCAACATCGGCGATGAGCCGTTCCCGGAGATCTCCATCCAACAACCGGCGGGGAGCGAATTGGCCGATGGCGGAGCGGGGAAGAATTTCGGATCCGTTGTGCTGGGGACGACTTCGACCACGTTGGAATTCCGGATTGAAAACACGGGCGAGGAGGAATTGATGCGTCTGGCCATCACGAAGGGCGGATCGAACCCCGGAGATTTCACGGTCTCCGAGCCGTCAGAGTTGATCGTGCCATCGGGAGAGAGCGCGACTTTCACGGTGGCATTCATGCCGGATGCCTTGGGTTCACGGACGGCCACGCTTCAAATCGCCAGTGATGACGCGGACGAGAATCCCTATGACCTCGTTCTGACCGGCACGGGGATCGCGGTGCCGAAGCCGGAGATCGAGGTAATGCAGCCGGAGACCAGCAAGCTGGTGGATGGCAAGGCGAAGAAGAGCTTCGGCACGGTGGTGATCGGCAAGAAGGGGACGCCGAAAAGCTTCACGATCAAGAATGCCGGAAAGGCGAATCTCACGGGGATTTCGGTGACACTCAGCGGCGGGAACGCGGGTGATTTCGTGGTTACGAAGCCGGGCAAGACGAGCTTGGGCGAGAAGGATAGCACGTTTTTCAAGGTGACTTTCAAGCCGACTGCCAAGGGAAACCGCGCGACCACCCTGAAGATCAAGAGCAATGACGCGGACGAGAACCCCTTCGACATCAAGCTATCGGGGATGGGCGCGAAGAAGTGAGGGGGCATCCGGTCGCGGCAGCCGCGGCAATTCCGGCCGAAGCCATTCCCGGGCAACCGAACACTTTCATTGCGGGGCCCGGGGATTTTCTCTATCGACGACGCACCATGAAAAATCCTCCCCGGTTTCTCCCCCGTTTTTTCCTGTCCGGCTACTGTCTCATCGCGACCGTCGCTGCCGCCCAATTCGGTGACTTCACCTATCAGGACTTTGGCACTTCGATCGGCATCTCGGACTACCCGTCCGATGCCACGGGGCCGGTGGTGGTCCCGTCGGTCATCGATGGGAAGCCGGTGCAATCCCTCTTCTCCAACGCGTTTGCCAACTGCTCTCAAATCACCCGTGTGACGCTGCCATCCAGCGTGACCTCCCTGGGAGGACAGACCTTCTTCGGTTGCACGCAGATGACCGCCATCGATATCGCCGGGAATGTCACGGCGCTGGACTTCAGCCTTTTCCAAGGCTGTTCCTCCCTGGCGCGGATCAAGCTTCCCGGCCAACTCGACTCGGTGGAAACCTCGACCTTCCAGGACTGCACGAGCTTGGCACGCGTGAGTTTTCCCGCCACTGTGACCAGCCTTGGAAACAACTCCTTCAAGGGCTGCTCTGCCCTGACGGAAGTGGCCTTCAGGGGCAACGCGCCGACGCTCGGCACGAACGTCTTCCTGTCCACCGCCCCCGGCTTCACGGTGAAGTTTTACAACGGCGCGACCGGCTTCACCACGCCCACTTGGAATGGCTATTCATCCGTGAACGCGGGCGATTTGCCATTCCCGGAAATCTCCGTCCAGCAACCGGCTGGTGCCGAACTGGCCGATGGTGGGGCGGGGAAGGATCTCGGATCGGTCGTGTTGGGCCTGCCACGAGCGTTCAACTTCACGATCGTGAACAGTGGCGGGGAGGACTTGATCGACCTGGCAATCACGAAGGACGGGGCGAATGCCGGGGAATTCACCGTGACCGGACCGGCAAATGACTTCGTACCTGCGGGCGGCAGCGCGACCTTCACGGTGACCTTTGATCCAAGCGCCCTGGGAGTCCGCACCGCAGCCCTCCACATCGCGAGTGATGACGCGGACGAGAGTCCCTATGACATCGTTTTGACAGGAACCGGCATCCCGGTGCCGAAGCCGGAGATCGAGGTGATGCAGCCGGAGAGCAGCAAGCTGGTGGACGGCAAGGCGAAGAAGAGCTTCGGCACGGTGGTAGTCGGCAAGAAGGGAGCGCCGAAGAAGTTTACGATCAAGAATACCGGTGCCGCGAATCTCACGGGGATTTCGGTGAGCGTCAGCGGTGGGAACGCGGATGATTTCGTGATCACGAAGCCGGGCAAGACGAGCCTGGGCCACGATGCGAGCACCTTCTTCAAGGTGACTTTCAAGCCGACGGCCAAGGGCAACCGGTCCGCGACGCTGAAGATCAAGAGCAATGACGGGGACGAGAACCCCTTCGACATCAAGCTGTCGGGAATGGGTGCGAAGAAGTGAGAGGGCGATTTTAGGGGTTGATTTCCGCGCGGCAATGGCTGCCATTGCCCCATGAAAACCCTCCGCCCGGCCTGCCCGGTCTCTTTTCGCGCGTGTTGCTCCGCGGCCATCGCCGCCAGCCTGTGTTGGGCGGCGGCCAGAGCGGCGGAGACGCGAGTTTTCAAGAACAAGGACGGGAAGCCGCTGACGGCGAGTTTCGAGGGAGTTGCGGGGAACTCGGTCACGCTGAAGCGGGAGGACGGGAAGACCTTCGTTTTGCCCAAGGACAGCCTGAGTGCCGAGGATCAGACGTATATCGTGAGCCTCGCGGCGAAGGCCGGGGAGTCGGCGAAAAAGCTGAACGAAGCGGCAGGGCATGACCTGGCGGATGGGACGCCTTTTTCCGCACGGAAGGCGGAGGATCTGGCGAAGGCGCTGTTGCTGAGGCCGGAGTCGCAATCGAAGAACGGCAAGAGCTGGCGTCTGTACGCGGCTTACGCGAAGAACTACAAGCTCTTCGGCGCGATGCCTTATTCGACGGCGCTCTATTCTGACAAGGATGGCCTGGTGACGAGCGTCTCGATTGTTTATGCGAACAAGGGCGACTTCGGAAGCACGGCGGGATTTGGCCAAGATCACTTCGCGGGTGGCACGACGGCAACGGCGAAGTCGCTGGGCGAGGCGATGACGCAGGATGAGGAAACGGTTTCGAAGGCGCTGACCTCGGTGCTTGGTGCGGGGAAGACGGAACGCTATGGCGAGGGCAGCACGCGCCGGAAGGTCACGCGCTGGGATTGGAACGGGCATGCCTTCATCCTTTCCAACGAGGAGAATGAATACGTGAGCCTGGGCATCGTTTCGACGGCGGTGGCGGATGCCGGCGGGAGGACCTCGATTACGAAGGACGCGGAGGTGAAGCAGCGGTTGGTCTCCAGCGTGACGAAGTCGCCGAACGGGGATGTTTTTCTAACGGAAATTCCGATGGTAGACCAAGGGCCAAAAGGCTACTGCGCGCCGGCGACCTTCGAGCGGGTAATGCGGACGATGGGCCTGGAAGCGGACATGTATCTGCTGGCGATGGTGGGC
>CAXTTX010000342.1:0-6184 GCA_964247045.1 uncultured Verrucomicrobiales bacterium
GAGATAAGACGCCTCCCCCTGTCCCCGGGAGATCACCGGTAGGGCAAGCGAAGCGCCAGTCGCTTTCAAGAAATGACGCCGGGAATATCAATGCACGTCCAAGTTGTATTCCAACAGTGGAGGGACGACGGCGCTTCGCAAGGGGAGCCGCTCTATCCGGTGATTTTTTTCCGGTATCAAGCGGGGAACTCAGTGCTCTTCCCGCGCCGGCATGCCAGTCTCGAAGCGCATCAGTTCGGCGACGAAGGTCAGCGGGATATGGCCGGTTTCGCCATTCCGGTTCTTTGCCAATACCAGCTCGGCCTTGCCCGCTTCCGCCTCTTTTTCCTCGGCGTCTTCCGCATAGTAGGCCGTCCGGTAGAGGAGACCCACCATGTCGGCGTCCTGCTCGATGGAGCCGGATTCCCGGAGGTCGGACATCCGCGGCACTCCGAGGCTTTTCCCGGTCCGGCTTTCCGGTCCCCGGTTGAGCTGGGCCAGGATCAGGATCGGGATACCCAATTCTTTCGCGAGACCCTTGATGCCGGAGGAAATTTCCGCGATTTCCCGCTCGCGGGAGTTTTCCGCCTGCTTGGTGCGGGACTTCATCAACTGGAGATAGTCGATGGCGATGAACTGGATGTCCTCGTCCCGCTTCTTCCGCCGTGCCTTGGCGCGGAGCTCGTTGATCGAAATGTTAGGCGTGTCGTCGATGAACAGTTTCGCGCCCGAGACTTCCACGGCCGCCCGCTGGATCCGCTGGAGATCGCCCTTCGTCGGCGTGTAGCCGCGCGAGAGCTGGCTCATCGCGAACTTGGCCCGCGAGAAGACCAGACGTTGCACGATCTGGAACGCGCTCATTTCGCAGGAGAACACCATCGCGGGCTTCGCTTGGTCGATGCAGATATTCTCGACGATGTTCATCATGAGCGAGGTCTTGCCCATCGAGGGACGAGCCGCGACGACGAACATTTCCCCGGGCTTGAGGCCACTGCTCATCTGGTCAAGCACCTCGAAGCCGGTGGGAATGCCCTGGGCTCCCTTTTCCCCGGCGAGCAAGGCTTGGAACTGTTCGATGACCTCGTTGACCGATTGCTTGATCGTGGGTGCCTTGTTGGTTTCCGATCCCTCGCGGATCGCCAGGACTTTCGCTTCCACGGAATCTAACAAAGCAGCAACCTCATCCGGCGCGTCATAGGCCTGGGCGATGGCTTCGTTCGAATTCTGGATGATCGAACGCAGGACGAACTTGTCCTTCACGTGCTGCAAGTGGTGGCGGAAATGCCCCGGACTCGGCGCGTAGGTGTAGAGATCCGTCAATGCCGACGGCCCACCAACGCGGTCCAGCAGGCCACGGTCCAGCAACCTCTGGACCAGCGACACCAATTCGATTTCATTGCCAGCCTCGAACTGCTCGATCAAAAACCCGAACAAGATCGAATGCGAAGGCATGTAAAAATGCTCCTGCGTCAGCTTCTCCTCGATCGCCACGCCGATGTAATCCTGCGGGTCTTGCAGCATCGAGGAGAGCAGGCTCTTTTCCGGCCCCAGCGCGTGCGGCAAGGCACGGGTGACATCCTCCGCGGCAGTCGCTCCTTGCTGGAGGTCGGCGGTTTTTCGGAAAGGAATCGGGGTTTTGTCTTCGGCAGCCATGAAAGGGGGCGAGAGGTTGAAGAACCCGATGGTCGAGGTCAATCCGAGGGGTTGTGAACTCCCGTTAATAACTCCGCCATCCGCTCATATCTAGGCTTTGCCCCTCCAGGATTTTTTTTATCCTAGTTCATGCGAGCAGTCATCCAACGCGTCCTTGAGGCCTCCGTCAACGTGGACGGTCGGCAAATTTCCAAAATTGGTCCTGGATTGCTCATTCTCCTGGGCGTTGAGGAGGGAGACACCGCGGAGGACCGGGACTGGCTTGGCGGAAAAATCGCCCGGATGCGGATTTTTGGCGACCCGGAGGGGAAAATGAACCTCTCCATCCTCGATACCGGCGGGGAAATCATCGTCGTGAGCCAGTTCACCCTCCATGCCTCGACGAAAAAGGGCAATCGCCCCTCGTTCCTGAAGGCCGCGGCCGCGGCGGTTTCCGAGCCGCTCTACGAACAATTCTGCACCGCCCTGAAGGCGGAAACCGGAAAATCCGTCGGCCGGGGGATTTTCGGTGCGGACATGAAAGTGGCCTTGGTAAATGACGGTCCTGTCACCATTTTGGTCGATAGCCGGGCACGGGAATAAGCATTCTCTTGCATCGCCCGGACACGCTGCCTAGCCTCCCGCCGCCGTGCCGAAAACTGCCATTCTAGCCCTTGAAGATGGACGCTGCTTCGAAGGAATTTCCTTCGGCGCCACCGGGACCACCACCGGAGAAATTTGTTTCAACACCTCGATGACCGGGTACCAGGAGGTCATCACCGATCCGTCCTACCGGGGCCAGATCGTCGCGATGACCTATCCCCAGATCGGGAACTACGGCATCAACCTGGAGGATGACGAGTCCAAGGAGCCGCACATCCGCGCCTTTGTCATTGGCGAGCTTTGCGAGGTGCCCTCCAACTGGCGCTCCTGCAAGCCCCTTTCCGCCTACCTCGCCGAGAACGGCATCCTCGGCATCGAGGACATCGACACCCGGGCCCTCACCAAGCACCTGCGCTCACGCGGCGCGATGCAGGCCTGTGTCACCACCGAACTCAGCCGCGAAGAAACCATCGCCGCGGCGAAATCCGCCCCTTCGATGGAGGGCATGGACTACGTCCAGGAGGTGTCCACTCCCGGGTCCTACCAATGGGCCGCGGAATCGCGCGAATGGATCCTGCCGAACGCATCCACCGAGGCACCCGGCCCCTACGCCGATCTGCCTCCGGTGCGCCACCGCATCGTCGCCTACGATTTCGGCTTGAAGTATAACATCCTCCGCCGCTTGCGGCAGGCGGGCTTCGAGGTGGAGGTGGTCAACTCACGCACCACCGCCAAGGAGGTGCTCGCCAAGAACCCGGATGGTGTTTTCCTCTCCAATGGCCCGGGAGATCCGGCCGCGCTGGGCTACATCCACGAGGAAATCCGCGAGCTGATTGGCAAGACGCCCATCTTCGGCATTTGCCTCGGAAACCAGATCCTCGGCCATGCCTTCGGCGGCAAGACCTTCAAGCTCAAGTTCGGCCACCGTGGCGGAAACCAGCCGGTGAAGGACCTGCGAACCGGCAGAATCTCGATCACCTCGCAGAACCATGGCTTCGCCGTGGACCCGGCTTCCCTTCCGGCGGACGTCGAGGTGACGCACGTGAACCTGAACGACGGCACGGTGGAAGGCATGCGTCACAAGGTGCATCCCGTCTTCAGCGTGCAATACCACCCGGAAGCTGCTCCGGGCCCCAATGACGCCGGCTATTTCTTCGAGGAATTCGCCGCGCTCATCGACCAGTCAAAACCCTGAATTCCGCGGGGAACCGGCGCGTTCCCCCTCCCCTATTTTTACATGAATACCATCATTGTTGGCCTCCAGTGGGGCGACGAAGGCAAAGGCAAGATCGTCGACTACCTCACGGAGACTTCGGATGTCGTCGTCCGCGGCCAGGGCGGCAACAACGCGGGACACACCGTCATCGCGAAAGGCGTCAAATACGTCCTCCACCTGCTGCCCTCCGGCATCCTATGGGATTCGAAAACGAACGTCATCGGCAACGGCGTGGTGATCGATCCCATCGGGCTCGTGCAGGAAATCCAGCGCATCGAAGGCCAGGGCGTCGCGATCACTCCGGACAAGTTGCTCATCTCCGACCGCGCCCACGTGGTCCTGCCGCTGCACAAGGAACTCGACGCCGCACGCGAAGCCTCGCTGGGAGACCAGAAGATCGGCACCACCAAGCGTGGCATTGGTCCCGCCTATGCGGACAAGGTGAACCGCTGCGGCCTGCGCATGGTGGATTTCCTGGACCGCGAATTCACCACCCGCCAGATCGAATGGCGCGTGACCGAGGCGAACGAAACACTCAAGCGCCACGATCTTCCCGTCTTCGAGGCGGAGAAAGTCACCGCCGAGGTCTATGAGGCCTTCGAGCGCCTGCGCCCTCATATTTCCAATACCATTCCCGTCCTTCACGAGGCATGGAAAAGTGGCAAAACCATCTTGTTCGAAGGTGCCCAGGGAACCCTGCTGGACATCGACTTCGGCACCTATCCCTTCGTCACCTCCTCCAACACCACTTCCGGCGGCTCCTGCACCGGCACCGGCTTGCCCCCCACGGCGATCCAATCGGTCATCGGCGTGTGCAAGGCCTACACCACGCGGGTGGGCTCCGGCCCCTTCCCCACCGGGGACGAAGGATTGTCCGAATACCTGCACGGCCTCGGCCGCGAATTCGGTGCCACCACCGGGCGTCCCCGCGGCTGCGGCTGGCTGGACACGGTGCTGCTCCGCTTCGCCTGCATGGTCAATGGTGTGACCGGCCTCGCCGTCACCAACGTGGACGGCCTGGACGAATACGAATCGCTGCAAATCTGCACGGGCTACACGATTGACGGCGAGCTGCATTCTTTGCCTCCGGCCGATCGCAAGGCTTGGGATCGCGCCGTCCCGGTTTACGAAACCCTGCCCGGCTGGAAATCCGACACCACGGGCTGCACGTCCTACGGGCAACTCCCGGAAAATGCGAAGGCCTATCTGGCCCGGCTCGCGGAACTCTGCGGCGCCCCCATCGCCTTCGTCGGCGTGGGGCCGGATCGTGCGCAAACCCTGGTGGTTTCCTGACAAGCGTCCCATGCAAGCCCCCCCCGATATCCCCCGCCACGTCGCCATCATCATGGATGGCAACGGACGCTGGGCCAAGGAACGGGGTCTGCCGCGGCTTGAGGGCCACCGCGCCGGCGCGGAATCCGTCCGGGAGGTCCTTGAGGCCTGCATCGAACTCGGCGTCGAATACCTGACCCTCTACGCGTTCTCCTCCGAAAACTGGAACCGGCCGCAGACCGAGGTCATCGCCCTGATGAGCCTTCTGGACCGGTTCCTGGACGAAAAGGCCAAGGATCTTGACCGCCAGAACGTTCGTCTCAAGGCGATCGGCCAACTTGACCGCCTGCCGAAAAAGACCCGCGCGTTGATCGCCCGGATCCAGGAACGAACCGCGAAAAACTCGGCGACCACCTTGGTACTGGCGCTGTCTTACGGCGGCCGCGAGGAGATTGTTGCAGCCGCCCGCTCACTGGCGGAGGATGCTAAAAACGGCATCATTTCCCCGGACCAGATCGATGCGGAGCTTTTCGCGTCCCGCCTGCAAACCGCCGGTATCCCGGATCCTGACCTGCTCATCCGCACTTCCGGAGAGATGCGGGTTTCGAACTTCCTCCTCTGGCAGATCAGCTACGCGGAGATGGTGATCGTGAAGAAGTTCTGGCCGGATTTCCGGCAAGGCGACCTCTTCGATGCCGTGAAGGAATACCAGAGGCGCCACCGCAGGTTCGGGGCGCTCTAGCATCCCGCGGCGGGAGCTCACATCGTGGAAAGCTGGACCAGCTTGCTGTACTGGTAGGAGTTCTTGGAAAGGAAATCCGCCTGCTGGCTACCGGTCAAAGTACGCCTGTTCATCTGGTCGATTCCGAAATCCGAAATCACGGTCACGGAAATCTCCATGGCAGTGAGGCGGCCGGCCGCCAATTCCGCCGCCGATACTCCCGAGGATGAGACATCCGTTTCGATTCCGGATCCCATGATCTTGAAACTGTCCGCGACCCGGCCTCCGCTGCCTTGGCCAACGGTCACGGGCACATCGACGATGGTCGGTGCCGAGCCCGAGATGCCCGCCTGGGTGACCTGGATATGAAAGGTAATCGTGAACTGATAGATGTTCTCGCAGACGAAGTTCTCGGGCTCCGAAAGCTTGGTTTTATAATTTTTGCTTTGGAAAGCGCCCGGGAGGTCATCTTGGCCGAGAAGATCCTCAAAGGTATCGTCCGGATTCACCAGCAGGCGGTTGAGCACAAAGGTCTCGAATTTCGAATTCCCCGTCCCCGAAGTCATGGGGTCCTTGAAGTCCAGTTCGTAGGCCACGCAGGAGACGTCGCCCACGTTGTTCGCGTGGCTACTGCCGATCTCGCCATTGTAACGGTCCGTCACGGCGGTGAAGAAAACCAGTTCCGTCGAGTTGGTGCTTTTCATCTGCCCACCCTTGGGATTCACCGCTTCTGCGGACAGCCACTCGTTGGTGTTGCCACG
>CAXTTX010000343.1:0-1522 GCA_964247045.1 uncultured Verrucomicrobiales bacterium
CGGATAATATCTTCCTGGATTTCTACTGGCAGGGCGGCAACGCCATCACCAGTTCGGCGGCGCTCGCGCAGTCGCTCGGCCGCAGTCCGTATGATATCTATGCGGGAATCGATACGGAAGGCGCGGGCGACAATGGGACGAACACGTTCGGCGGCTCCACGCCAATCGATTGGGCACAGCTTTTTCCGGCCGGGCAGCCGCACCGGGCCTCGCTGGGGATCTACCGGCCGGAGTGGACCTTCAACTATTCGGGCAATCCGACCGACGCGATCAACCGCGAGATCCGCTACTGGTGCGGACAGAACAGCGACCCGTCCAACACCTCGATTCCGGCGGGATCGACACGTCCGAATTGGCCCGGAATCGCCCATTTCATTCCCGCGAAATCCCCGCTGGCGACGCTGCCGTTCGTGACGAATTTCAACCTGGGGCAGGGGGACCGGTTCGTGGTCGACGGCATCGCGAAGATGACCGGCCAGTGGACGAATCTCAGCCTGCAGGACATTTTGCCGACGTGGAAATGGATCGTTAACAGCCCCGGCACGAAGCTCACGCCGGGTTTCGACTACGACACCGCCTATTATGGCGGCACCTCGTTGAAAGTGACGGGAACGCTGACAGCGGGCCAGCCGAACGAGATCAAGCTCTATCAGACGAGCCTGCCGGTGAGTGCGGCCACGAACCTGCGCCTGATTTACAAACCCGCCGCCGCGAGTGCCACTCAGGTCCAGGTGGGATTCGCCTTCGAGGATGATCCGGCCACGATGTACTATACCGCCGCGGGGAGTTCGGCCTCGACGGGCTGGACCACGCTGAACGCGCCGCTGTCCGCCCATGCGGGCAGGAAGATCGCGCTGATCACGTTGAAGTTTTCCGGTTCCGCCACCGTCGGCAGCTATGCGGTGAACATCGGGCGCTTGCAGGTTTCCGATGGCGTCGCGGTGGCACCCGCGCCTCCATCGGCGCTGACGTTGGAAGGGAAGGGGCGCAATCCCGACGAGGCATTCGGCAGCCAGTTGTGGCTCAGTTGGACACCATCGCCGGATCCGGTGCTCCACTACAACGTATACTACCGGCCCGACCTGAGTCCGGCGAACGACAGCAAGCGCGTGTGGCTGGGCGCGACCCCGGGCAATTACTTTTTCGCGCAGGATGTGCGGCGGTTCGCGCTGGAAACCTCCGGCTATATCCAGGTGGAGGCCGTGGGGCCGGACTTCGGTATTTCGCCATCGATCAGCACGGTGCAGCCGACCTTCGACTTCGAGGCCTATCCGGACCTGACCCGGCCTGTGATCACGTCTTATCCGATCCAGAGCCCGCTGGCAGTCATCGCGAGCACCGTCCGCGCGGACAACGTGAACGCATATGACAACAGCTTCGTCACGACCGTGGAGCCTGGCGGCCACAGCGGCGAATGGATCGGCCTGGACCTCGGCGCGGGCAATGCCAAGCAGATCACGGCAATCCGCTTCGTGCCTAGGGCGACCCTGGCGGGCCGGATGATCAACGGCATTTTCCAAGG
>CAXTTX010000343.1:1532-6161 GCA_964247045.1 uncultured Verrucomicrobiales bacterium
ATCCAGCGCCGTTCCATGCAGTCGATAACACCGCGGATTTCAGCGGGGCCGTGGAACTTGCGAGGGTCAATGTGCAGCCGCCGGATGACAAGGAAACCACGCTTTTGGTGAACGTGCCGACCGCGTTCCGTTATCTGCGGTATGTCTCGCCTGAGTTCGGGTATTGCAACGTGGCGGAGATCAAATACTACGCAGCGGGGGCACCCGCGACAGAGACGCCGCCGGTCAATTTGCAGGGGACCATGTCCGGCGTGTCGACGGCGAGCCTCACCTGGTCCGCTCCGTATGCAGGTGTGCCGTATGGTTATAACGTCAAGCGATCCACCGTGAGTGGTGGACCCTACACCACGGTTGCGACCGGTCTTGCCACGACTTCGTTCCAGAACAGCGGCTTGAGCCCGGGGACGACCTATTTCTATGTCGTGACCGCGACCAACAGCTCCGGCGAGAGCGCGAACTCCGCGCAGTTGGCGGTGAATCTGTCCGCCGGCTTGAAACTAGCAGGAACGGTCATCGGAGGTGGCACCCCGCTCAATTCGGGGACGAGCCAGGCGAGGGCGTATGATGCGTCGCTCTCCACCTATTTCGAGGCCACCGATGCCACGGGCTGGACGGGCCTGGATTTCGGCGCGGGAAATGGCAAGTCCATCATCGGGGTCCGCTATTCGCCAAGGAACTCGGATACCTCGAACTTGAACAATGCGAATTTCCTGCTGGCCGGCCGCTTCCAAGCATCCAACACGGCGGACTTCAGTTCGGGCGTGGTGACATTCATCACGCTCAACACCACGGCGGGTTATAACATCCTCACCTCGGTGGGAGTGATCCCATCCACGGCGACCTACCGCTATGTCAGGTATGTGACTTCGCCGGCGCGTACTGCCAACATCGCGGAGGTGGAATTCTATGGCGGCACGGTACCGGCAGCTCCGACGGGCCTATCGGCGTCCGCCAAGGATACCACGGTCACTTTGAATTGGTCCGCCGTGCCGGGCGCGACGCGCTATAAGATCCAGCGGTCGACGTCACCCGGCGGGCCCTATGAAACCGTCAACAGCAGCACCATCGGCCTGACATTCACCGATACCGGTCTCGTCGCGGGGACCACCTATTACCATGTGGTATCCGCGTTGAACACCATCGGCGAAGGTCCGCTTTCGGCTGAGATTTCCTCGTTCGATTCCTACGCCCGCTGGCTCATCGAGGCCGGGGAAACACCGGGGGGGCCTGATACCGAATTCGATGGCGATTCCGATGCCGATGGGATTCAAAACGGAGCCGAATACATGAGCCCCCGGGGTGTCGGAACCAACCTGCCCGCCGCGGCCGTCACTGCCGAGCTTCGTCAGGACAGCCTTGTGTCCGCAACCTTGTGGCAGTCTCCCGACCTGATCCTCTGGTCACCTGCCACCTGGGTGGAGGCACCCGACCAATCCGGGGTCGATCCGGGATTCCACCGCGTCAACGGTCCGGTTCCCCCGGCTGGTGAAATCAAAACCTTTTATCATTTCAAATTTTCCCGCTAGGCCCCGCCTTGGCTGCGATAGCTTGCGACCCGACGCGGATTTGAAAGCAGTTCCTAATGTCGAAAAAAATTCCATGGTCTCACCTTGGGTGGGATTCGAGGCTCAAAAACCTCAAAGTCCACATCTAAACTCTCAACGCACCCCGGAACGCCCTCGCCCCGTAGTATGACTGCGCGCCGTTGTGATAGATGAAGACCCGGCCGAAGCGGCGATCACCAAAGATGGCACCGCCGGGTTTCCGGATGTCGGCAGGTGTCGTCAGCCAACTCGAGGTTTTCAAATCGAACTCCCCCAGTTCCTGCAGGTCCCGGTATTGTTCTTCCGTTAGCATCTCAATGCCCATGGCCGCCGCCATGTCGATGGCGTTGTTCGCCGGTTTATGTTCCTTCCTGGAATCCAGTCCTTCACGGTCGTAACAAATGCTCCTGCGGTCCCGGGGAGTTTCCGCGGAGCAGTCGAAGAAAATGAATTCCCCGGTCTTCTTGTCATGGCCCACCACATCCGGCTCGCCGCCGGTTTCTTCCATTTCGTTGAGCGACCAGAGCTTCGCGGCATTGGCTTCCAACCTTGCCGCCACCTTGGCCCAATCAAGGCCCTTGTGGCGGGCCATGTTTTTCTCGAAACGGGTTTTCAACGCTGCTAGCAGTGCCTCGCGTTGTTTGAGGAGCAGTTCTTTTTTTGCAGGGCTTTTCATAGGGGTTTCCTTTTAAATCGATGCCGTGTCAGGTGAGGGGAGGTGGCCGGTCAGGATGATCTTTTGGAAAAAATCCGCAGCAGGACGTGGCCTTTCCACATCCAGAATCCCGAAAGCACGAGCACGGGAACGAAGATGAACCGGAACATCGGCGCATACTGTTGGACTTCCCCTGGCGGACCATAAATGTAGCCGAGGATCGGAAGGCCGAAGATGATGTGGATCCAGCGCAGGATCGAACGTTGGGTGCCTTGGTTCATGATGGTGTGGTGTGATTTTTTGAGGAACAACGAAGCGGTAAAACGAAGGGGCTAATTCTCCAGCACGGTGGAAAGCTGACCGAACATCTTCGCCCAGCCGAACTTTGCTCCTTGGAATGCCTGCTCTCCAAACGGCTGCGTGAGGTCGAAACCCGCGTGCTCGAAAAGAATGCGCGTGCCCTCGCCGCTGGCCTCCAGCAGGAAGCTCACCCGCGTATTCTCCACGGGTCCGCCGGCCGACCAAGAGAACACGAGCCGGCTCGGTGGTTCGCACTCCAGCACTTCGCAGCGCACGGCCAGACCGTCGAAATTCGCCTCGGGTTTCCCCGGCACCTGGAACGTGAAGTGATGGCCCACGCGCGGTTCGAAGTCGTTCGGGAACATCCACTCGGCCAGCGTGCTGCTGTCGGTGATTGCCCGCCAGACCTGCTCCTGCGGTTGCGGCACGAGAATCTCCCTTTGGATCGTGTGGTTCATTCCTGGCTCGTTTTGTAGAGTTGCTTCTGGAGGCGCAGGAGACGGTCATCCCAGAACTTTTCATAGTGGGCGACCCAGTCGCGTACTGGCGCCAGTTGTTGTGGCACAAGGCTGTAGCGGCGCTCGCGGCCGTGGCGACGCTCGCTGACCAGACCGGCATCCAGCAGGATCCGGAGGTGCTGGGAGACCGCGGGGCGGCTCATTTCAAAGTGTGCGGCAATGACCATGACCGAGCGCTCGGCAACACTCAGATGATCCAGCATCTGCCGCCGCGCGGGGTGGCTGATTGCGGCGAACACATCGGGCCCGCGACTGAATGTTGTCACCATGGCGTGATTATTCGTAAGCAAAAGCTTACGTGTCAAGCTTGCGAATCTTCCCTCATGGGAAAAATCGCGATGACCTTCGGACGATGGCATCTCGGGGCACACCTCCCGCCGTTGCCGCATGAACCGCGCTCGACACGCTGCGACGGATGTGTTTGATACCGGTTCATGGATGATCCGTCTCCCTATCAGGCACCCTCGATGATGCCTCCGCCAGTTGGGTTACCTCCGATGGAGCCGCCCGTGGTGAAGGTGTTCGGTATCTTGCACCTGGTGCTGGCGGGCATCGGTCTGGTTGGAGCCCTGTTCGGCCTGCTGATGGCACTCATGGGGAATCCCTTTCTGAAATTTGCGGGGAACAGCCCGGGAATGAAGGCACAATTGGATGCCCAGATGGCCATGCAGGATCGATTGGCTCCGATGACCATCGCCAGCGGTGTCCTCTCGTTCGTTGTGGCCATACCGATGGTTATCGCCGGGATCAAGCTGTTGAAAAAGCGACGGGATTGCCTTGCCTGGTCGAATGGCTACGCGTTCACCTCGCTGGGTGCCAAAGCGGTCAACCTCGTCCTGACGTTCACAATTATGATCCCGGCGATGAACGGGATGATGCGGGACATGATCAAGGGGCCGGGTGGAGAGAGCGCCATGAAGATGGTTTCGGGATTTTCCACGGGCGGTGCCATCCTCGGGATCATCGTGAGCTGCGCCTATCCGGTGCTGACGCTCGTTATGCTGAACCGGCCTGCGGTCAAGCAGTGGGTTGCCACTCTGCATCGTTAGGCCAGATCGATTTTCGACCCATGGATCCCCCCGTTTGTCCGCTGTGTGGAAACCCCGACGTCCTTGAACATCCGGCCGGAGTCGAATGCCCGAATTGCGGCCACGAGTGGGTACTTGCTCCGGGACGACGCGAGGACAAAAAAGAGCGGCGGGTGAAGCCGGAACCTAGCTCCCGAAAAGGCTCTCGAAATTCGCGCGATTGAGAGCCGCCAGGCCATCCAGTGAAAGCCCGAGCGCCGCGGCGAGCGCCGAGCCGATGGCGGGCAGGTTTGCCGGATGATTGTGATTTTCCGGCAGCGGATGGGTGATCGCTTCCGGCGGCGGGAGCATGTCCGGCGCGTCGGTTTCCAGCAGGATTTGTTCAGGGGGAAGCTGACGGAAGACCTCCACCACTGCGGCCTTCCTCGGATGCAGAAAATACCCTGAAAAAGAAAAGTAAGCCCCCAGCGGCACCAAGCGGCGGGCGGTTTCAATCGAGCCGCCATAGGAGTGCATCAGGAAACGCCGGGGTGGGGGAGTCTCGCCAAAGACATCGAACATCTCACCCCAAGCCTTCAGGCAAT
>CAXTTX010000344.1:0-6149 GCA_964247045.1 uncultured Verrucomicrobiales bacterium
GGCGATGCCGCCGCCGCCGGCCCCAAGGCCGCCGAGGTCGCTGCCGATACCGTCAAGCGCCTCCGCGGTGAGGAAAAACTTCGCTTCAAGCAATACCGCCTGTTAGGCAGCGATGTCCAACCCATCCTCCGCAGCTACGATAGTTGGGCGGAGCCCTTCAAACCCTCCGACCACCTCATGGTCCGCTTCGAGGCCCGCAGCGCCTCCACCCCCGAGGCCACCAGCCTCGACCTCGAGCTCTGGCTCGACCGCAAGAAAATTCTCAAGACCGATGCCCGCCTCCAAGGCAACCGTCCCCTCTTCATCCTCGGCCCCGAGTGGCGCGGCGGCCGCCTCATCATCGCCGTCGCCCTCGCCCCCCCCGAAAAGGACAAGGACGCGAAACGGTAGGGCGGGACCGGCCCGGTCCGCCGTGTCCACCTGTAGCGGCGCGTCTATGACCGTCGCTGATTGTGTCGCCCCGCGACGCCAGAGCGAAGCGACCTCTTCAAGGCAGGGATCGTTATCCCTAACGGTCCACTTGGGGCAGGCCTGACCGGGGGCAACAGGCAAAGGTTCCTCGCGACCTGCAAAATTTGCAATCGCGATCAATTCAGCATTGTTAGAATCGGTTTTTTAATGTTCATCGGATTTTCACAAATCTTTACTAGCTACTGCTCCGCATTTCCGCGTATGCCATGATGAATGGGAATCAATGTTGCCTCACTCTCCACGATGCTCCGCGGCAACACCATTCCTTCTTGGTTTTGCGGCGTTGCCGCATTTTTCTTCCTCGCCAGCACCGGTTTCGGCCAGGTTGCCGCCCCCGTTTTTGTCCCTGGGAATTCCGAGGCATCAATCGGTTTCACGGTTTCCGTAACAAGCACGACCTCAGGAGCCACGATCCGGTTTACAACCAATGGTGCTACTCCGACGGCGACTGATCCATTGGTGCCGGTAGGCAATGTTGTGGTTATACCACGCACGCTCACCCTCAAGGCCAAGGCGTGGTCCGGAGGCAGCGAGAGTTCCGTCACCACTGCAACCTATAAGGTTATCGGTGACATTGCCGCCGGTGGTTCCCATTCAATGGCCGTCAAAACCAATCAAGCCTTGTATGCTTGGGGGCAACAACAATACGGGCGGCTGGCCAACGGTTTTGGTGGAGCGTCAGCCAAAGTCTTGCCAGTGGCGGGAAAGACTGCCACAGGAGCTCTTTTCCTGAATGCCGAAAGCGGTGCCGCGGGTCTCAATCACAGCGTGATTTTGGACTCCGCTGGCGGGGTATGGGCCTCCGGCTACAATGATCAGGGCCAGATCGGAAACAATTCCACTAGTACCCCGTCGGGGTATGGCGCCGTCCGGGTGTTGAGGAGCACGACGGCAGGAGACTATCTCACCAGCTTTTCCCAGGTCAGCGCTCCTTCCACGGCGAGTTATTCCGCGGCCCTGAGCGGCACGGGTTATGTATACACTTGGGGCGGGGACTACAACGGCCGCCTCGGGAGATTGATCGCCAGTTCGGATAACCTCTATGCCAAGACGGTGAAAAAAGGGTATCCCCAATCGGAAGTGGGAGACTCTCTGGGAGGAATTGTCCAGATTGCCGCAGGCGGCCAACACATGCTGGCTCGGACGGCGCACTCCACGGAGTCTTCCGGCGGGACGGGCAGCATCTGGGTCTGGGGCCTCAATGAAGACGGCCAGGCCGGCATGGGAGATATTCTTCAGACGCAATACAACCGGGCGTTTCCCGCACCTTCTCCCCTGGTGAATATCACGGATATCAGCGCGGGTCTGGCGCACAGCCTCGCGGTGAAAAACTCATCCACCGTCCCTGGCAGGGTCTATGCATTTGGGAAACAACAACATGGACGCCTTGGGAACGGCACATCAACGGATGGCGACATTTCAACTCCCGTGTATGTCATTAAGAGCGAAGGCGCCTACCTCGAGAATATCACACGGGTGGCAGCGGGTCCGCGCCATTCGCTGGCTCTTGATACGGCGGGAAAGGTCTGGGTCTGGGGGGGAAATCCCGTGGGCGAACTCGGGGATGATACGCAGAACGGCCGCAGTCGCGCGAGCCGGGTGCTTTCTCCCTCGGGTCTCGGAGCCCTCGGCGACTCGTCACCAATTGTTGCGATTGCCGCTGGGGGTATCTATGGCTATGGCTTCAGTCTTGCCGTGGCACAGGATGGCACCATTTATGGCTGGGGATCAAACTCGGACGGCCAGTTGGGCATCAATGATGACTTTGATTTGTTCAAGAAATTGCCGGTCGAGGTGGGCTACATGAAACTTGCCAACTGGGGGTCGCCGTCTGTTGTCCTCAACGCCACCGTTTCTCCGGCGGGTGGCACCTATGGCCCCTATGAACCAGCCACCATCAATCTGACAGCATGGGTTACCGACCCGGATGTGGGCAATGACGTCAGCGGGGTGCAGTTTTACAATGGCTCCTCCCTTCTCGGCTCTGACACGAGCTCCACCTACAATTGGTCCATGACCAATGTGCCCGCTGGATCGCACAATTTGAGCGCCGTTGCCACCGACCTTTCCGGGACGCAGGGCACCGGGCTCAATCAGGCCAATATCCGGGCCTATGTCGCGATCCAAGCCCTTTCGGCCACGGCGGGTGAGGATGGCTTGACCGCCGGCGTTTTCAGAATCAGCCGCCTCAATGCCAACCCGGGTCCGTTGGTGGTGTCCTACAAGCTTTCCGGTACCGCCTCAAATGGAAAGGATCACCAGTCGCTGGCCTCCTCCGCTGAAATCGCCGCGAATCAGGCTTATGTGGATGTCACGGTTTCCGCGAAGGTCGACTACATTCAGGACCCCGGTGAAACGGTCACAATTGAGCTCTTGGATGCCGCTGCTCATCGTCCGAATCCCTCGGCGATGACCGCGACCGTCACCATCACCGATATGGCCGTTTATGACGAGGATGGTCTCACCGTCGCCCAGGAACTCGCCTTGGGCACCTCTCCATCCTTGGCCGATACAGATGGAGACGGGGTGAATGACAATTTGGACGCCTTCCCGCTCGATCCCAGCCGTTCGGTCGCTCTCTCGTCGACCCCGGGAGACACCACGAAACCCACCGTGACCCTTCTGACACCGGTCTCCGCCACCTACGTTTCCGGTCCATGATCCCGGCGCCACGATCCGTGCCACTTCATTCCCTTCCTTTTTCCGGATCCCAAGCATCAATCTTACGCTTCCTATTGGCTGATCCAGACCCGGCTTCTGAAAGAAAATGAAACCGCGCTGCGCGATTGCGGCCAGAAGGCCCTTTCCCAGGCCGTGCGGATACTGGGGAATCCGGAAGTGGCGGATCAACTCTACCAGATGACTGCCGCAGGCCCCCACGGCTTCACCGCCGCGGAACTCCACGCCACCGCCCTGAAGAACGGCTTGGAATCCTATCGGGTTCACGCCGATGCCGGCCTGGACGAGCTGCCCGTCCCCTTCATCGCGCATTACAAGGACAAGCACTATGTCACCGTGGAATCCGTTTCCAAGGATGTCGTGAAACTTTATGACAGCCGGATCTCTGCCCCCACCGAAATGCCACGCTCCTCTTTCGAGAAAAGCTGGTCGGGCTTCGCCCTCCTGATGAAGCCGGTTCCTTTGGGCGGAAACATCCACCCGGCGGATGATTTGGACGAAATCACCGGTGGTTGCTGCGGACAGCCCCTCCAGCCGTCCGACCTCGGGGATGACGATGACGATTGCGACTCCTGCGGACTTCCCACCTACAGTGTCAATCCGATCAACATGAACTTTCGGGTCAAGGACACTCCCATGTGGTGGGATGCTCCAGTCGGGCCTTCGGTGTATATGACACTTCTTTTCAATAGCCAGGATTCCCTTAACAATTACACCCCATTTGGCTCCAAATGGTCCTTCGAGTATGCTTCCTATCTCCTGATTACCCCGGGCACCCGGGTGCAGGTGAAGGATGGAGATGGCAGGCTGGAAACGTTCCCGGCTCCGGTTGGCGGGATCCCGACACCGGTGGTTTATCCGGTCATCTACCAGTCCCCTCCGGGTGACTTCCGGGTGCTCAAACAGACCGCGGATCATGCATTCGTGCTAACCGACCAGGCAGGCACGGAATACCAGTATGGAATTCCGGTCCCCATGGTGGGAAGCTCTTCGGTGCCGCTGCTGCTGGCCATCAAGGACCGGCACAACAACACTCTTTCGATCGTGCACAATGCCAATGGTGCCATCACCTCCGTTACCCATTCCGCGCTTCCCGGAAAGTCTTGGAATCTGGTCTATGACACCATCGGCGGCATTTATTCGCGCGTGATCCGGATGGACGATCCGTTCGGGCGCGCCTGCTATTTCAGCTATGACTCCCAGGGATGCCTGACGGGCCAGACCGACATGGGGGGACTATCCTACGCCTATGGCTATACTTCAGCTGACACCATCAATGGCAACATTTCCTACGTTGGCCAAACGGCTGGGCCACAGCTGTTGATTCAAAGCATTACGACGCCCACCGGTACCACCAACATCCTGACGGAACCTGCCGACGGGATTGACACTAGGAACGCGGGCTACAGCCCGGAGCAAACGGCGGCCGGATACCTGGACTACGGTATGGAAACGTATCCTCCTCCGGGGAAGCCCATGTGGACGAACTACCGCATCACGGTCAAGGATCACTTGGGCGCCCCCACGGAATACTTCTTCAATGGCTACAACTCCAGGCGCTATCTGCGAACTCCTTCCCAGATGGTGCGGCCTTTTGGCTTCATCCGTCCGGAACAAGGAGCCCGGACCCAGATGGAGTCGACCCTGGTGGCAGGGAAAGGAGATATCGACGAAACCAGTGTTTATGATGAATCCGGGGTGCTCGTAAGCCAGTCGCTTAAGAGTGCTTATAGCTCGACCACCCGCCTTTCCAATTATGTTCCGGACGGCGTCGGTGGAAAGCACTATGTTGAATACAACACCCAGGGGGAACCCACGCTGATCAAGCTGCACAATCGCACCGGTCAGGACCAGTGGATCAACATGGATTATGTGGTTCAGACGAATCCCGATATCCCCTCGAATGTTGACGTGGACACCGTGAAGCGGAAGTTCAAAAATTCCGGCGGAACATACGATCTCAAAACCATCACGGATTACAATTACTACCCGAACCGGGATATCCAATCGGTGGCGGTCACCATCAGCGACACCGTGGTCCGGACGCTCGGCTACGTTTGGCATGCCAACGGGCTTCCCCAGCAAATCACGGACTCGCTGACCGGCGATGTAATCACCTTTGCCTACGATACCAGGCTCAGACCCTACACGACCGCAATCAACGGCGTGGTCGTGAACACCACGGTCTACGACACGGAAGGACGCGGCACGCTCACCACCACTCTGGCCGCGGACGGCCGCCAGGCGTCCTACCAGTATGACAACCTGAATCGGCTTACCCGCGAACTCAGGTCCGATAATTCCTTTACCGCGTGGCAGTGGGCCTGCTGCTACATCGAGGCCACCCGCGAGGGAAAGATGGATGGCTCCACGGAGCGCACCCTGCGCCGCACGGTCACCCTGCATGACAAGCGCGCCCTGCCTCTGTCCTCGACGGAAACCGATGGCTCGACCACCGGTTACATATACGACGTCGACGGGCGTCTCGCCGAACTGACCGATCCGAAGGGCCAGGTGACGAAGTGGGTTTACAGCGCGGCGGGCCAGCTCAAGGAGAAGATCTACCCGGATCTGTCGAAGGAGCTTTTCACCTATCAGGGTTCTTCTTCCCCCGGTGCAGGAAAACTCGCGACTCTCACCAACCGGCGGACCCAGACCACCACGTTCTCGTATGAATACGATGGCCAGGTGGATTCCGTCACAGGGGACGGCACGGTCTCCTATGAGTATGACACGTGGCGGCGGCTTTATCAGCAGACCCAGGGAACCGGGACCTACCTGACCTCGGGTACTTACACCTTCGCCCATGACCTCCTCGGACGGCTGACTTCCCTGGACGGCCCTTGGACGGACGACACCGTCTCCTATGCCTATGATGACTCGCCTCTCCGGAAGGTGACCCGCTCGACGCCCGGTAGCGTGACCGAGGTGCAAACCCGTGATGCATATGGCCGTGTCGCATCGCTCACAAATCCGCTGGGCATTTTCACTCACACTTA
>CAXTTX010000345.1:0-4599 GCA_964247045.1 uncultured Verrucomicrobiales bacterium
GAAAATTCGGGCCGATTGTGAATGTTGAATTAACCTGGAACGTGAACCAGCCGGGCCGCTGGCGCAGGCCGGATCTCGTCGCCGCGCTCAAGGAGCAGGACATCGATTGGAAACGCTTCCTCGTGAACCGGCCGGACGACAAATTCGACCCGCGGAAGTATCTCGAATACCGACTGTTCTGGCCCTATTCCTCGGGCATTCCCGGACAATGGATGTGCCACCAGATCGACACGGTGCATTGGTTCACGGGCCTCCCTCACCCCCGCTCCGTCGCGGCGAACGGCGGCATCTATCAATGGAAGGACGGCCGGACCAACTTCGACACGCTCACGGCGGTCTTCGATTACGGTCCGCTGGACGATCCATCCAAGGGCTTCCAGGTGACCTTCAGTTCCCGCTTCAGCAACTCCGCGGGCGAGACGAAGGAGATCTACTACTCGAACGGCGGCGAACTCAACCTCGCCACCGGCAAGGTCTCCGACAATGGCGGCCTCGGCAAGAAGGAGGCCGCCGCCATGAAAATGGAAGCCAATCTCCTTGAAAGCTTCGACTTGGGCGGCGAGGTGGCGTCCACCGCCGCGAACATGGGCGTTGATGGCCTCACCATCGCCCACATGAAGAACTGGTTGGAATGCCTGCGCTCCCGCAAACAGCCGAATGCGCCGGTGGAGGCGGGTTACCAGCATTCCATCGCCACCATCATGGCGAATGCCGCGGCCCGCACCGGGCAGCGCGTCACCTTTGACGAAGCGACCCAGGAGGTCATGGCGGGCGGGAAGGTATTCCACCTCTGAATATTTCCGCCATGTCATCCGGCATCGAATCCCGCAGGGCCTTTCTCACCCGAAGCGCCCTGGCAATGGGCGGCGTGGCGGTCGCCCCACGCCTGCTCGCGGTGGAGACACCGCAACCCAAGCTGTTTTCGGCAATGGGCCTCGCGGCATCCATCGACAAGGCGGCGGAACTCAAAGCCTTGGGCGCCGAGTTCCTGACGGAAAGCGTCGGCAACTTCCTCGTCCCGGATCAACCGGACGAGGCCTTCGAAAAGAACCTCGCGAAACTGGCGGCCTCTCCTTTGCCGATCCTCGCCTGCAACAGCTTCATCCGCCCGGCCAATCTCCATTGTGTCGGACCCGAGGCCAACCACGACGAAGTCCTCAAGTGGGCGGATGTGTCTTTCCGTCGGCTGAAGCGGGCCGGTGGCAAATTCATCGTCTTTGGCAGCAGCGGTGCCCGCAAGATCCCGGAGGGCTGGCCGCGAGAAAAGGCCGTCGAACAGTTCGTGGCCCTGCTCAAGCTCATGGGTCCGCTGGCAGAAGCCCAGGGTGTCACCGTCACCGTCGAACAACTGCGGGCGGAGGAGGTGAACTTCATCAACCGCATCGGCGAAGGCGCTGAAATCATCCGTGCCGCCGGCCATCCGAACATCCGCCTGCTGGCGGATCTCTATCACATTGCCGTGATGGGCGACACGCCCGCCGATCTGAAAGCGGCGATGGATGTGGTCGTCCACGTCGAGATCGCGGAGAAGGAAGGCCGCACCGCTCCCGGCGTGAAAGGCGATGACTTCCGCCCATATTTCAAGGCGTTGAAGGAAAGCGGCTACAACGGTGCCATCAGCATCGAGGGCAAGCTGACGAACGACCAGTTGCCGGCCGCCTTCAAAGAGATCGCGAAGCAGGCAGCGGAGGCGTGAATCGCGAAGCGTAAAGACGAGCGAAGCGTAAGGAGGGCCGATTTGCCTCCGGCTAAAATCCTGCGGATTGTTCCGGTCGCCCTCCTTACTTTAAGAAGTCCGCCGCGCGGATCTCGGGCCAATAGTCCCCGTCTGCCAGAGCGGCGGGGAAACCCACATGCCCGCCCGTGGACGGACATTCGAAAAAGAACCGGTCACTCGCGGCAGCCTCCTCCCGCGGATAACAACCCGGGCCGAGGAAAGGATCGTTCGCCGCATTCACCAACAAGGCCGGCACCTTGATTCCTCCAAGAAACCGCCTGCAACTGTTCTTCGCCCAATAATCGGCGGCGTCCTTGAAGCCGTGGATCGGCGCGGTATAGCGGTCGTCGAATTCCCGGAAGGTCCGCACCTTCTCCAGGCCGGTTAGATCCAGGTCATCCGGAAACTTTCCTTTCTTCGCACGGAGCTTCGCCCGCATGGCCACCAGGAAGCGCTCCATGTAGAGCCGGTTGGAAAACCGGGCCAGCGCCGCCGAGGAACAGGCCAGATCGCAGGGCACGGAGAAGGCCACCGCGCGCCTCATCTTCTCGGGTAGATCCGCCCTCCCCTCGCCCAGGTATTTGAGAGTCAGGTTCCCGCCGAGGCTGAAGCCGATGAGATCGACCGACTTCGCCGGGTGGTTTTCCAGCGCATGGCGGACCACCGCGTGCAGATCTTCCGTTTCCCCGCTGTGATACATCCTCAGCAGCCTGTTCGGCTCTGTGCCGCAACCCCGGAAATTCCACGCCAGCACGTCCCAACCGCGGTGGACCAGTGCCCGGGCCATCCCCTGCACGTAATTCGTCCCGGAGCTGGCCTCCAGGCCATGCGAAATGATCGCAAGCCGCTCCCGCTCTTTTCCCGACCATTCCAAGTCGACAAAATCCCCGTCGGGCAGTTCGAGACGCTCTGGCACTTGGGTCACCTGCATCACCCGACGGCACAAAGCCGGATAAATTGTCTGCAAGTGCCCTCCTGGCAACCATTTGGGTGCCTTGTAGGTGGAATTTTCGATCAATGGCATGGGTGGTATCCGAGGCCTAAACCCTGCGCCCCTGGACCGCAAGTCCGGCAAAACATCTCTTCCCGTGATTACGATGGGAGTTGCAAGTTGCCCCCTCCGCCTTTACCCACACCCAGTCCGGCAGGCCCGGTTTTCCCCAATTATGACTTTTTTCATCCTCTGGTGCCTCGCGGGCATCGCCGTCGGTATCGTGTTCGCCTCGTTTTTCGAATGGACACTCCACAAGTATGTGATGCACCGCCCCGTCTGGAATTTCCGCTACGCGTTCCAAGCCCACGCCGTCGTCCACCACAAGGTCTTCAAGGCAGACCACACCTATCACCTGCACGATGAAAAGGATAAGGAAACCATCCCGATGGCCTGGTGGAACGGTCCGGTCCTCATCATGATCGGCGTCATCCCTTTCGCCATCCTTTCGTGGTTTACCGGTCAATGGTCATTTGTCCTCGGAGGAGCCATCGCATTCGCGGGTTACTACGGGACTTACGAATACATCCATTGGTGCATGCACCTGCCGAAGGCGCGCCGGGTCGAAAAGGGGTGGCTCTTCCGTAAACTCAACGGCCATCACCTGCTTCACCACCGCTACATGCACAAGAATTTCAACGTGGTGCTGCCATTGGCCGATGTCTGCCTCGGCACGCTGATGCCGCGGGCGAAAACCCATTTCGCACAGGCCAAGGGCCCGTCCGTGCCCTGCGTGCAACCGCTGACGCCCGTGGCGCCAGTAACTGAAGCACCACGGCCCCAGCCGGAACTCGTCTGATCGGCGCATTGGGATTCGGCTTCGGCGGCCCGTGGTTTCTCATACGTAATTTCGGAAGCTGTGGGTAATCCTCAGCCCGCAGGAAGACCCATCACGGCTCCGTCGGAGGCAAATCTGGGGCAAATGGGCAAGTTGGCCGATCCCGCGGACTCCCGGCTGCCCCCCAAAGAGAATGCTGGAGTTCCCGGTTAAGTTTTGCTAATTGTCAGCAACACCCCACCCACCTGATGAAAGTCCTGTTCCTACTGCCGATCCTTGCCACGGCGTTTTTGGCAAGCTCCTGCCGGACTGTTGTCCCGCTGGATCCGATGACCATGAAGCAAGATTGCAAGTGTCTTCCGGAGCACTACAAGGCTCACGGTTGCCAATGCAACAAGGTCGTCGCCGAGAAGTAATCACCTTCAGGTGAACATTCCCCGCCCCGCGAGGTGGCGGAGCCATGGCCTGAAATCCAGGTCCGGGCACTGTTTTTTAGAAAACGCGGCCAGGGCCGCGATGTCGCGGGTGCCGTCCATCGCCGCGAGCACCGGATAGTGACCGTCGGGGAAGGAACACGGCTGATGCCAGATATCAACGAGTGGCAGCCCCTCGCGCGCGCAAAACAGCCTGAAGGCGTCGAGCTTCGGAAACGCCGGCGGCTCTTCTGAAAATTCCACGGGTTCGATGCGCGCCTTCACGCGCCCCTTGAAAATCCCCTCCGCCACCATGCTGGCCAAACCGGTTTCTTCCCGGCTCCCGGATGGTTCCCACAACTCTCTTACCGAGACACAGGATGGCGCGCACTCCGCCAGATCCGCCTCGAGCTCGGGAAACCAGGTTCGCCCGTTGTCTTGCCCGAGCCGCACGGAGAACTCCAGCGGGGTTTCCACAGCCATTCGCATTTTCACCGGCGCGTCGTCCCGGCAAAGCAGGCCCGAACGGAACGTCCGTCCCACGAGTTCGTCCACCTGGTTTTGGAAATCGATGTTGTCGCGCGCGCCGGCCCTCAGTTGGGTGAACACTTTCTCGTCGAGATCGGCAGGGAGATTCCGCGCGGGATCGGACTCACCGAGCCACAACAGGCTCCCGGTGGCTGCCACCCTCGCGAATGTC
>CAXTTX010000345.1:4609-6144 GCA_964247045.1 uncultured Verrucomicrobiales bacterium
CCAGCGACCATGGCTCATTCACCGGAGCAAAGTCGTCGAACGGCAGGATCGAGAGTCCCTTTGCCAACATGTCATCCACGATGGCCATCTCCGGACCTTCCGGATCCAGCAACGATTTGAAAAGCTGGAGCGCCACGACCTCGTCCTCCGCCCCCGCCTGTTGGATCGCGCGGATCTTTTCGATCACCGGGAATCTCGCGCGCCAGCCAGCCTCGACATTGAAGCTGATGGTCGCCACTCCCGACCGGCTGAGGCAGCGCCTGCACAGGTCCAGCAGTGCCGCCTTCACCTCCACCGGCACCCACGAGAAAACGCCGTGGGCGATGATGTAGTCATAAGGCTCGTCCGCCTTGAACTCCCTCAGGTCGCAGGCCTGGAAACTGATGTTGGTGGCTCCCGCCAGGGCGACGCGCTGGCCCGCCTCGAAAATCGCGCCGCGGGCGATGTCGATGCCCGTGAACCGGCTTTCCGGCCATCGCAGGGCCAGCGGGATGAGATTGTGGCCGGACGAACATCCGATCTCCAATATCCTCGCGCGGCGCGGATGGGGTGGCCGCAGGCCGGCCATCATGGCGGCCACAGCCGTCACCGCCGGGTCCGACAAGGGATGGCTCATCGCGGGATATCTGCTCTCCTGATAGAGCCCGTGGATTTCTTCGTTCACGTTCATGAGGTCGCGGGTACGGCAGGGCTGACCCCACCGTCTCGTTCTCTCCGGACTGCTTGCAAAAAAGCCGCTTTGTGCCCGGAATCCCGGAATACCCGCAAAGGGATCGTGCAGAGGCCCGCATCACCGAATACAAGCTCCAGCCGCCCGGCATCTTCCTGGACGGAGGAAAGAGAATCCAAATCGAATACAATTTCCGGTCCCAAGCATGAGCAACGGAGTTGGGAATCCGAAATAACATAAATGGTCCGGCACGGCACCTTGTACCCATACTCCCTCTTCATATATTTCCGTATGCGTTTCGAAACAAGGTCCCTAAAGGTCGAATAAATGACCAAGTAGCCAAAGACAAAAGCGATCACATAGGCCCACCAGGGAAGAGGGAGCCCTTCTCGAAATGATGAAATCAGATAAAGCGCCACACTCCCGCCAATGCCACTCCAGAGGGGTTCACGATATTGTTGGCGCGAAAACGACTTGCTCCGGAAATAATACCTGAGCTGGGGTTCCGTGATGTCTTCGAGGGTGGCTTCGTATTCCAGCTTCATGGATTTGAGGGGAGATGTGCGATTCGTAGCCGGATTGAGGCAGGTTCTTCAGATTTTTCTAACCTCAATGCGGTCCCAATACATCCGGTCCCGCCAGTCCTTGAAGGAATTCTGATAGGCAGCAAGGCGTCCCGCCGGCGCGACGGCATCCCCCGCCACCAGCACCTCGTTCATCCCCTCCTCCGTTCTCAGACTCCTCACCACGGGGAACGATTCCCGCAGGATTTTCCGCGTCAGCGATTGCATGGCCCGGTGTCCCTCCCCGGTCACCAGGTTCACCGCCAGCACCCCGCCGGGATTCAAGGCCCGGCGCAAGTTCG
>CAXTTX010000346.1:0-6095 GCA_964247045.1 uncultured Verrucomicrobiales bacterium
CGTCAGCGACAGTCGATCATCGGTCAGCGTGGCTGCGGCCCGCCGCACATCCTCCTCCGTCACGGCCATGATCGCGGCCAGATACCGCCGCGTGAAATCCAGGTCCTTCGCCTCATGCCAGTTGGAAGCCAGGTCGGAGGCCCTTCCCGAGGCACTCGTCAGGCCCCGGAATTGGCTCGCCGCGATCTGCCGCTTCGCCTTCGCCAGATCCTTCTCCAAGGGTTCATCCCCGAACTTCGCAATCTCCCCCAGCACAGCCTCGATCAATTCATCCCGCTTCTCCGGCTCCGCGTCCGCCGAAACGGCCAGCAATCCCTCACGTCCCGGACCGGTCCACGAAAAAGCCGAGATCTCCAGCGCCAGCCCCTTCTCCTCGCGGAGCGAGCGATGCAACCGCGATGCCTTCCCCCGGCCGAGGATGCCTCCCAGCACATCGAAGGCCGGCGCGTCCGGGTGCTCCAGCGCCGGTGCCTTCCACGCCAGCGAAATCCGGCTCGTCGGAATCGCGAAAGTCTCCCGCGCGCGCCGCGGACCAAGTTGCTGCGGATCCACCGCCACCAGCGGTTCGCGCCCCGCTCCCGGCAGGAAATCCGCCGTCAGCTCTGTCGCCAGCTTCCGCGCTTCTGCCGGATCGAAATCCCCCGAAATCACACAAAAACACCGGTCCGGCGTGTAGCGGTCCTTGTGATAGTCCTTCATGTCCTGATAACGGATCGCGTCGAACAAATGCCGGTGGCCGATCACCGGATGCCGCCGCGGGTCCAGATGGAAGACCGTGGAAAACAACAGCCGCGAGGCCACGTTGTCCGGATCGTCCAGACCCATGTCGATCTCGCGGCGGATCACGTCCTTTTCCTTCTCAAACTCCGTTTCCGGCAAGGTCGGGTGAAAGACCAACCCGCTCAGAACCTTCATGAAAACTCCCAGCGAGGCCGCTGGACCGTCGATGTAATACACCGTCCGGTCGAAGCTTGTGTAGGCGTTCCAGTGGCCCCCGGCCCCCTGCACCGCGTCCGCCAGGCTCTCCCCATCGTAATCCCGCGTGCCTTTGAATACCATATGCTCCAGGAAATGCGACAATCCCGCACCCAGCCGGGTGTCCTCGTGCATGCTTCCCGTGGGCACCCAGATTTGGGCGCTGACCACCGGGGCCGCCCCGTCCGGATCGAGAATCAGGGTCAGGCCGTTAGGCAGCGTTTCGACAGTGGCGGTGACGGGCGGGTATTCCATGAGATTTCCAGCTTGGAGCGAGGGGTGAATGGCGTATAACCAGTCCCGATGCAACGGTGGATCGCCTTCGGTTTGGTGGCAATGGTACTTATGATGGCCGGGGCGGGCTATGGGCTGTGGGAATACCGCCAGAACCGTCCCGTTCCGATGTGGGTTCCTCTCCCGCTCAACTCCGAGCTTTCCGACGCCAAGCGCAAGGAGATCGTCACCCAGTTGAAGACCGAACTCGCCGAACGCGACCGTTTGGAAAAAATCTCCGCCGAGCTGGATCTCGCCAAGGAATGGAGCCTTCCCTCTCCCGATGCCGCCGCCGACCAACTCGCGAAGCGGATTTTCGTCAAGCTGGGCGACATGGAAACTGCCATGGGCCGCGTCGATGCGATCCACGTCGGCATCAAGGGCACCCGCCGGGACAAGGAACTTTCCGGGAAAATCTCGATGCGCCTCAAGGACGAAGTCTGGGATATCCTGGGCATTGCCCCGCCGAAGCCGAAGTAACTCCCTACAGTCGGGTGACCACCTGCGCCCGCTCGAATCGCGCCTTCGGCGTGGTTGCCCCCCGGCAGTCCGCCGCACGGTATCCCAGCGCGCAGGCCACCGTCGTCGCATAGCCGCTTCCTTCCAGCCCCAGCACGTGGTCATAGCCCGCCGTGCTGATGCCTTCCATCGGGCAGGTGTCGATTCCCAGCAACGCTGCCATTCCCATCAGTTGACCCAGCGCGATGTAAGCCTGCTTCACATTCCAAGCGTGGCGCTGCTCGTGGGTCATCCCTTGGGCGAAGCCCTCGATCATCCCCTTCACCATCCCCGCGACCTCCGGCGGAGTTCCTTGCACCTCCACCATCCGTTCCATCCACGTGTCGATGTCCGCGCTCGTCACATCCGTCCGGGTGGTCAGAACGACGAGATGGGATGCATCGGTCACCTGGGACTGGCCCCAGGATTCACCCAGCAGGTTCGCCCGGATTCCGGGATTCTCAATGACCAGGAACTTCCACGGTTGCAGGCCGAAGGAGGATGGGGTCAGCACCATCGATTCCTCCAGCGCGTCCCACGTTTCGGGTTCGATCTTGCGGGCCGGGTCGAAGCGTTTCGTCGCGTAGCGCCAGCGTAGCGAGGCGAGGAGTTGGTCAGGGGAAATCGTCATGCCGCCGCCACTATTGGCTATCGATCTCGAATGGCAAGGAGACCGCCGGAAAATCCTTCAGCGTCAGGCTGAAAATCACCCCATACTCCTCTTCCAGGCGGTTGTCCCGGTGCGTCAGGCCGATGCCCGCCACCCAGTTTCCGAGGTCCCGGTGTATCGTGTATTGCTCCAACTCCAGCGTGCTGTCGTCGAATTCGAGGATATGCCGGGTGCCTACCCCCCAGAAATCGTTGAGGCGCGTGAACGTCTGCAAGTCGATACGGTTGGAATCGAGCAATACCGGGTGCCCGTTGAGCCGCCGGTAGCCAAACGAGAACTCGAAATTGTCCGTCGGCAGGAACCGCAGCCGGCTTGTGAATTCATTGAAACCGGAACCCCCGCTCACGATCGGGAACTGCGTTTCGAACTCCACCGACATCCACGGCAACGGCTGCCAGCGCACATCGTTGTAAAGGTTCGAGAAATCCCGCTGCCCTTCCGGGTCCTCCATGAAGGCGTCGATGTAGGTGTCCAGATAAAGCCACTCGAAGCTCTGGTTGTCACGGTGGGTCAGCAGGCGGTTGCGCGTGCCCAGCCGCATCACGTTCCAGCTCTGGAGTTCATCCACCGCGGTGAACCGCGTCGGGTCCAGCGGCCGCGGCCGTGTCGTCGGCGTCAGCCGGTCCACCATCGGGTCGCCGGGGTCGAAGTCATTCGTCGAAACCACCGACCAGAAGGCATACGGCTGCACCACGTGCTTCAGCCCGTTCAATCCCAGGTCCGGATATTGGAAATTGTCGTAGTCCTTCGAGAACTTGACCGAACTCTCCACCCCGGCATGCAGCGTTGTCCGGTCCAGGCTGTCCACCGGACCGTCCACCGCGCTATAGCTCGTGTAGCCGAAGCCCGCTTGCGGCGCCACCGTCAGGAAATTGCCGAAAGTCATCGGCATCGACAGCTCCTGGTACGTGTTGAATCGCGCGTAACTGGAATCCAGCAGTTGCGTGCGGATCGCATCACGCCGTGGATCGCCCGGCGGCAGCGCCAGGATTTGCTCGGCCAGCTTGCGCTCGTAACCCGTGAGTTGGTTCAGCAAGGGCTGCGCGGCTGGATCCCCCGCCGTCATGCCCATCAACGGATTGAGAATCGCGTTGCGCGTCGGGTCCGCGGCTTCCTCGCCGATGATCCCGAACGACGTGCTCCCCTCATGGAGCACCGGCAGTCCGAACAGCGGCCGCCTCGCCTGGTCGAAGGCGACCTCCGGCAGGCGCGTGTCCGCCCGGTAAAAATCGTTGATCCCGAACCGCATGTAGAGCGAAAGCAGCGAATCGTCTGCCCGGCGGTAAAGCCCCAGCGTGTTGTCCGGTGCCGGATTCACCCGGTATTCGGACGTCGCGAAGTCCTCCAGGTAGTGCTCGTCGCTCAGCCACGTCAGGTTCGAGTCGATCCGCCAGTCCGCGTCATCCGGGAAATCCAGCCCGATGCGGTGCTTGAACTCGATGTCCCAGCGGTCCTCGTTCACGAAGTTCCGTGGCACGCCGGAGCGCTTCGTATTCGGCGCCAGGTCGTTCAGGTAGTAAAAACTCAGCCCGCTGATCTCCTCCGGATTTTCCACCCGCGTGTCCACGAAATCGATGCCGGTTCCCACGCCGCGCTTGCCGCGCAGGTCCAGATGCCAGCGGGAAAGTAACCAGGTGTCCTCATTCTCCCCGGTCTCCGGGTTGATCTTCCCGCCCAGCATCATCCCGTAGGTGTTCAACAGGAACGGACCCCAGTTCGAACGCGCGCCCGGGATGAAATGGTAGCCCAGTTCCGCGTCCAGCGGCTGGCTCAGGTAAGGCAGCCAGAATACCGGCGTGTCACCCGCAAACACCCGCAGGTCATTGAAAACGATCTTCTCCCCCGGAAACACCGTGGTCTTCTTCGCGCGGATCCAGTAGTTCGGATCCTCCACGTCATGGGTCGTGATCCCCGCGTCCTCGCCCACGTAAACCTGCTTCCCGCCGCGCTCTTCCATCCGGAATTTCCCGGCTTCCAGCAGCACCGGATCCAGCGACGCCCGCAGCCCGCTCGTATCCAGGATCTTCGTCTCGTAGTTATACACCGCGCGGCTTCCGCGCTGGAGAATGTTGCCCTGATAGACGCTCACGTTCCCTTCCAGCGTCACGGTCTTCGCCTTCACGTCCAGCACCGCCGAGTCGGAAAACAACTCCAGCCCATTGTCGCCGGTCACCTTGATCCCTGGGCCCTCGTACCGCACGCCCGTATCCAGGCTGCCGGAAATCGGTCCACCATTGTTGTCGATCTTCAGGTTCTTCGGTGGCTCGAAGGCCACTGCCCCGGGCTGCCCCATCGGAATCACCGGCGGCGGCACCGGCGTGATCGTGTCCACCGGCGGCGGCACGGCGTTGTCCGGGAGAACCGGTACCGGCACGGCGTTCCCCGGGGGAACCGGGTCGTCCTGCGCATGGAGCGGCAGCAAGAGCAGCGGGGAAATGATCCATGCACCGAGTTTCAGCATCGCCGCGATTGGAAATCTCCCGGGCCATGAAGTAAAGGTCGAAAGCCCGGACCCTTCCACCCGCAAAAACCATTTTACCCGCTCACAATCAGGGCCATGGTCCTGCCCATGCAGACCCTACCGCGGGCCGCGATCATCGGCGTCACCGGCTTCCTCGGCCGCGGCCTTCCCGCCCTGCTCGCGAAACGGGGCATGGCCGTCACCGGCATCAGCCGCCAGGGCGGTGGCAATGTCCCCGGCGTGGACCGCTGGCAGACGCCCGACCGCATGGATTTCACCGCGCACGACGCCGTCATCAACCTCGCCGGCGAACCCATCAACCGCCGCTGGACCCCGGAGGCCAAACGGAAATTCCACGACAGCCGGGCCGGCCTCACTCGCCGCGTCGCCGCGGCCATCGCCCGCATTCCGGAGGAAACCCGGCCCAAGGTCCTCATCAACGCCTCCGCCATCGGCATCTATGGCGACCGCGGGGACGAAATTCTCACGGACACCGCCCCACCCGGCACCGGTTATCTGGCCGACCTCTGCCGCGACTGGGAAAACGCCGCCCTCGCCACCGCTCCTCCGGGTCTGCGCGTCGTCTGTCTCCGCACCGGCGTCGTCCTCGGCAAAGGGGGCGGTTCCTGGCAGCAGCTTGAAAAGGTCTTCAAATTCGGCATCGGCGGCCCCCTGGGTTCCGGCAACCAATGGATGTCCTGGATCCACGTGGACGACCTCCGCGCCGCCATCGTCCATGCCGTCTTCTCCGGAAGCCTGACCGGCCCCCTCAACGCCACCTCCCCTCATCCGGAACGCAACCGCGACCTCACCCGCAAGCTCGCCTCCGCTCTCCATCGCCCCGCCTTCTTCCGTGCTCCCGCCTTCGCCCTCAAACTCGTCCTCGGCGAATTCGGCGGCGTCCTCCTCGACAGCCAGCGCGTGATCCCCACCGCCCTCGGAAACGACGGCTTCCTCTTCCGCCACCCCACCCTCGGATCCGCCCTCGCCGATCTCGTCGGCTAACCCCTCTTCAAGGCAGGGACCGCTCCAAGGCAGGGACCGTTTTCCCTAACGGTCCGGCTGGGGCGGGCTGTATCAAAGATAACAGGCAAAGGTTCCCTTGCAGCCGCTCTTTCCTAACACCCGAACCCAATTCTTCCTCCGCGCCTCTTCCTCTGCGATCTCCGCGTCCTCCGCGTTTCGCTTCAACCCATCCCTCTCCCGCAACCCCATCCC
>CAXTTX010000347.1:0-5615 GCA_964247045.1 uncultured Verrucomicrobiales bacterium
TTCCAATCGGCGCTGATGAGGCCCATCTCGCGCTGCCTGGCCAGGCGTTTCGCGGAGAGGGCGTCCCAGCCTTCCTTGTATTTGCCGCGGAATCTGGCGATGTCTTCCGCAGGCGCTTGCAAGGGGAAGTGCGGGGCGTTGTGGGCGAGGTAGAAGAAGAAGGGTTTCTTATCGGCGCGTGCCTCGTCGATGAAGCGGATGCCGTAGTCGGTCCAGAGGTCGGTGCTGTACCAGTTTTCCGGCAGGCGCTGGTCGTTGCTTTCGATGGGCTCGCCGTTGAGGAAGAGGTTCGGTTTCTTGCCATCGGCGAAATAGAAGCCTCCGGCGGGCGAGTTCAAGGCGCGCATGAAGCCGCGCGCGGTGGGACGGGTTTTGGGGTCATTGCCGACGTGCCATTTGCCGGTCATGATGGTGAAGTAGCCGGTGCTTTTCATCACCTCCGCGAAGGTGGCGGTGTTTTCGGAAAGCCTGCCGCGGTAGCCGGGGGCGCCCTGGTCCTCGGTCATGAGGCCGACACCGGCCTGATGCTGATAGAGTCCGGTGATGAGCGAGGCGCGGGTGGGGCAGCAGCGGCCGGTGTTGTAGAACTGGGTGAAGCGGAGGCCGCCTGCCGCGAGCGAGTCGAGATTGGGCGTGGGGATCTCGCTGCCGTAGCAACCGAGGTCGGAGAAGCCCATGTCATCTGCCATGATGACAATGACGTTGGGGCGTTTCGCGGGTTCCGGGTCGGCCTGGAGCAGGGACGGGATGAGGATGAGGGCGGCGATCAGGGTTTTCATGGGAGAGAATGTAGATGGGTTGGCGGCGGGTGCGAGGGCGGGATTGGGGGGGGGGGGGGAAACCGGCAGATGCAACAAATGCCAAGTATTTCGGGAAAAAATCGGAGGGTTGGGGGAAGTGGGGATTGAGAATGAAGGAGATCCGGAAATGTGGGTGGGGAATGGCGGTGGTTTGCCGTAATTTGGCGACAAATCGAGGGGGATTTTTGTCGTTTTTTGTCATTTGCAGCACGATGCAGCAGTGGATTTGCAGATTCGACCAATTTGAGGTGAGGTTTGGGGAGAGAAGAGGTTAATTACGGAGTACCCGGAAAGGGAGACGGGGTGGATGGTGGGATGCGGGTGTCGGAGGGTGTTTCAGGGCCGGGGGTGGTGGTAGAACGAGGAGGATTCTACCACGGGTGGGCGGGGTTCTCCAGTGATGGCTTGTCTGCCAATATGGATAGTCAGGTGTCGTTGGTTTGCAGCGAGTGGGAGGGATTTTTTGGCCGCGAACGGGACGAGGATGGGGAGAGAATGGGAGAATAGCCACAAAAAGGCGAAAATCCTAATTCGCCGAGGGCACGAAGGCCAAAAGGGGCGCAAAGGAAGAGGCTTCGAAACGAAGGAGGGGGAAGAGGGGCGGGGAAAGTTGGGGTGAACACCCTATTGCTTGCCATGCAAGTTCTGCGATTGTTCAGGTAGGCGAGGTTGGCCATTTGTGTTTGAGGGTGCAGATCCATGTGAGTGACCCCGGTAACCATCGTGTTGTATCTGAGGATTTCGCGGACCCAGGACTCATCAGAAACAGGATCGTCCAGCTTCCTCGCACGCCCGTTATCACATGAACCTCACGACCCGCTATCTCGGCTTCAACCTCCGTTCTCCTCTCGTTGTTTCCGCCTCCCCGCTGAGCCGAGAGCTTGATGATCTAAAGAGGATGGAAGACTCGGGTGCAGGAGCGATCGTGCTGTATTCGCTGTTTGAAGAACAGATGGCTCCCTCCCGTCTGAACTACGAGTTTGGTTCGCTGAGTGGCCCCGAAGCCTATCTGGACCACATTGCGGCGGCGAAAAGCTGCGTGAATACTCCTATCATCGCCAGCATCAACTGCACCTCGCTGGGTGGGTGGACGGGGTTTGCCAAGCTGATTCAAGATGCGGGAGCCGATGCGTTGGAGCTCAACATTTGCACCGTTCCGACCGATCCCCAACTGACGGGTGCCAGCGTTGAACAAGCCCACATGGACATCGTCCGGGACGTCAGGAAGACGATCACGATGCCGCTGGCCGTGAAATTGATGCCCTATTTCACCGCCTTGGGCAACATGGCCGCCCGACTTGACTCGCTCCATCCTGACGCCCTGGTATTGTTCAACCGGTTCTATCAATCTGATCTGGACACCGAGAGAGCCCTCGTCACTCCACCAATCACATCCCGCACAGAGGCGGACATCCGATTTCCGCTGCACTGGGTCGGAATACTCTACGGAAAGTTGCGGGCGAATCTCGCCGTCACAAGCGGTATCCACGACACGGCCGATGTGGTCAAACTGATCATGGCGGGTGCCGATGTCACGATGTTGTGCAGTGTGTTGATGCGCCATGGAATCGAGCATATGCGGTCGATAGAAGCGGATCTCGTGATCTGGCTAGAACAGCATCAATACAACACCTTGGATGAAATCCGGGGAACGATGAGCAAGGCAAACCAAGAGGCCCCCGGTGGAACTGCGCGTGCGGAATACGTCCGTGCCCTCTCCGCTTTTGTGCCTCCCTTCGAGACTCCCCGGGTGCCTGTCACACACTGATTCGCTCATGTCCCAGAGTTCAACGCTACTTTCCGGACGACGGCCATCCGTGTCCGAGGTCAATGCCGCGCCGGCCGTCAAAGGGGTGGACATCAGAATCGCCATGGGAAAAGGCGACACGGAAATCACCCGCCAGGCGGCGAACATCATCACTGATGAGAACTCCGCCACTGTCGTTGCGGCAGTCGAAGAAGGCAGGGGATTTCCAAAAGCAAGCTAACAATACTTCCAATTCCATGGACCCATTCAGAATCATCGTAACTCACACGATCAACACGGATTGTGCCGCTGATAATCCCAACGAGATCGTTACCCGTGGAATGGTTCGGGAGAGAGCGGTCGAACTGGCGATTATCAACGGCCGAAAGCCGCATGAAGCGTCCAAGTCTGACTGGGAAAACGCAAAGCTGGAACTGATTGGCTTGCCGCAAAATTCACTTCAAGTTGATGAGGCCCAAGGCAGTATTTGATCGTAATCCAGAGGATTTCCCCGGTTATATCGTGGGGTCAGGTGCCAGCGCGGCAGCATTGCTTTCCATTTCCACCCGCAGCAGGGGGCACATCATATCGCAAAGTTCCGCGACGATGGGATCCGCGATGAAACAGACGGTCGTCATGCCTTCCTGCCCCGGCTCGCGCTTTTCAAATTCTTCCAAACTTTCGCTGCGGGTGGCGACCCGCACACATTTTCTTCAACTCGGAACGGGGAAGCTCCGCCACGCTGGACGATGGCGTTCGTTTTCGCCGGCATCGCCGCGGCCGGAGTCATCGTCGGGTCCGGCTTCGCCAAGCGGCTGCCGGTCGCCCGGCTTCGCCAGGCATTCGCGTTCATGGTCATCGCCACCGGCACCTTCGTCCTTTGGCAAAGCTGGATGAAATGACTCCCTGCTCCAGTCTTGGAGCTGTCCCGCTAACACAACATCATGATCGCCTCCGAAAACCTCTTGTCCCGCCTTTGGAAACGCAAGACCGTGATCATCGCGGCGCTGTCCTTGTTGGCCATCCTGCTGCACCTGTTGCTTCGCCACGGTATCCACAGCGCCCCCGGCATTTACCGGATCCCTTTGCTGGCCACCCTCGTTCTCGGCGGCCTGCCGATGCTCTTCGACTTGCTGCGGAAGCTGCTGAAACGGGAGTTTGGTTCAGATCTGCTCGGCGGCATTTCCATCGTCGCCTCCATTCTGCTAGGTGAATACCTGGCCGGCTCGATCATTGTCCTCATGCTGGCGGGAGGGGAAGCGCTGGAAAGTCACGCATTGCGCAGCGCCTCATCAGTGCTGGCCGCCCTGGCGAAACGGATGCCATCGATCGCCCACCGTAAGGATGCCGCGGCAATGCGGGATGTCGCGCTGGCGGAGATCGCCGTGGGCGATACCCTGGTGATCTATCCGCATGAGATTTGTCCGGCCGACGGCGAGGTGACCGAAGGACGCGGATCGATGGACGAATCCTATCTAACCGGCGAGCCGTTCCAAATCACCAAGACCTCCGGCTCGACGGTGATCTCGGGCGCGGTCAACGGCGAAGCGGCCCTCACCATCCGCACCACCGCACTCGCGGCCGATTCACGACACGCGAAGATCATGGAGGTCATGCGCGAGTCCGAGAGCAAGCGCCCGCAGTTGCAGCGGCTCGGCGATCAACTCGGTGCCATCTACACTCCGGTGGCATTGGCCGTTGCCATCCTCGCCTGGGTCATCAGCGGTGAATCGATCCGTTTCCTGGCCGTGCTGGTCATCGCGACGCCCTGCCCGTTGCTGCTAGGCATCCCCATCGCCATCATCGGCTCCATTTCCCTTTGCGCCCGGCGGGCGATCATCGTCAAGAGCCCGGTCGTGCTCGAACAAATCGCCGGATGTCGCACCGCGATCTTCGACAAAACCGGGACGCTCACGTATGGCGAGCCGAAACTTACGGAGCAGCTCGTCGCCATGGGTTTCGATCCAAAGGAAGTGCTCGCCCTAGTCGCCGGGTTGGAGCGCTACTCGAAGCACCCGCTCTCCCGCGCCATCCTGGCCGCGGCAAAAGAAGCCGGGATCGAACCGCCGGAGGCCGTCGAAGTGGGCGAGCGGCCGGGTCAGGGATTGCGTGGAACGGTTTCCGGACATCAGGTGCAAATCACCAGCCGCAACAAACTCATCGCCCGGAATGTTGCTGGCGCGGATGAGCTTCCACCACTCGCCGGCGGACTTGAGTGCGTAGTGGTCATCGATGATCGCTACGCGGCGGTCCTGCGTTTTCGCGATGCGCCTCGCGCGGAAAGCCGATCGTTTGTCAGCCACTTGGGACCGCAGCATCATTTCTCCCGGGTCATGATCATCTCGGGCGATCGCGAGTCCGAGGTGCGCTACCTCGCCGAGCAGGTGGGCATCACCGAGATCCATGCGCAGAGGAGTCCCGAGGAAAAACTCGCCATCGTCCGGAAGGAAACGGCCGCCGCCAAAACACTCTACGTGGGTGATGGCATCAACGACGCCCCGGCCATGATGGCGGCGACCGTCGGCATGGCGATCGGTCAGAACAGCGACGTGACCGCCGAAGCTGCCGGCGTCGTGATCATGGACAACTCCCTCAAAAAGGTGGACGAGTTCATGCACATCAGCCGCCGGATGCGGATCATCGCCCTCCAAAGCGCAGTGGGTGGCATGGCCTTGAGTGTCATCGGCATGATTTTCGCCGCGGCCGGTTATCTCAGTCCTGTCAGCGGCGCGGTGATTCAGGAGGCCATCGACATCCTGGCCGTGCTCAACGCCTTGCGGGCCGCATTTCCACCCAAAGTCATCCACGATCTCTGACCTCTCCCACAACCAACAGTATGAATATCCCTGAAACGCTCACCTCCAGCATGCGCGCCGCTTCCGCCGGCCTTGTCCTCGCCGTCCTAACCCTGTCTTTGGGGCAGGGGATGGGCATCGTTTTCGGACTGAACGAGGACCTCATCAAGAGCCGCTTGAAAGCCTCCGCCACCGAAGTGCGTGACACGGTTTATAAGGGAGACGACGCTGCGATCAAGGCGGTGCAGGACAAGTCATGGAACTACATGCAGC
>CAXTTX010000347.1:5625-6069 GCA_964247045.1 uncultured Verrucomicrobiales bacterium
CGCCGGAGGCATGGGCACCACCGCCTTGGGATTGATTGTCCTAGTGTGCCTGCTCGGCACTTCACGGGGCGTGACGTTTGCCATCGGGATCGCGCTCGGTGCCGGCGGCTTCGGTTACTCTGTTTTTTGGATGTGGGCCGGTTTCCGGGCCCCCGCCCTAGGCAGCACCGGGGCCGCGAAAGAGTCGCTCAAGTGGCTTGCCATGCCGTCATCCGGGGCCTTCGTCCTTGCGACCGCCGCGGTCCTGATGGTCCTGATCGCGACCATCGCTTCACGGCCTATCGGCGCAATTACCGGTGCCGACGTAGCCAAAAATTAACAAACCTTCATGGTCGGTTCATGGATGTGCGCCAAGGCGTCACCAATATGAAACCCCACCTCCACTCCATGATTCTGAAAACCCGCCGGTTGCTTGGCAGTCATGCGCCGTCGGTGGCCGCGCCG
>CAXTTX010000348.1:0-5446 GCA_964247045.1 uncultured Verrucomicrobiales bacterium
GGGAGAAATCCTCGCGATTGGAGAGTTCCAAGGTGAAACGCTTGGGGAAAATGCCGGTGTCTTCTAAAAATTCCCGCTGGGCGGGGACGAGGAAGATGGTGTCGATGGCGCGCTCCGAGCCGAGGTCGAGGGTGACACTGGGATCCGGGGAACCGGGCTTGGCACGGTAGCCACGGTAGCCAAGGCCCGTTTTCATCGCATGTTCGCGGTGCTGGGCGTAGGAGGAAACCTGGCTATCAAGCCACGTCACACGGTCCTCGGTTTTAACGAGTTGCGTGTCGAAAATCCGCGCGATCCGACTGATCGGATTGACAATTTGAGCGGTTTCCACGGCCCCGGTGTGTTGGGGAGTGAAAAACGCCACTGTGGACAAAGTGGCGCCGCAAAGTTGGAGGATATGTCGGCTGGTTGGCATATTCCTTGTAAGGGGCGAGACAAGGCGATGCTGATAGTTTTTTAAAAATAATCAATCTTTTTTAACTAAAAAGTTTGAACGATAGTCGGGCCCACGCTGTCTGATGGGAAAGGTGGAAAATCCGAGGGCAGGAAAGATCGGGAAAGCCGCAAATCAAGGTGCAGCCACTCCCTGCGATTGAAGGACTTCCAGCTCCGACGGAAATTCGGTGAAGTCATGATACCCGAACATCTCGATCCCGGAGGTGTGGTTGCGGACCAGGCGGCGGAGTTCGGCCAGGCTTGCACGCCGTAGCCCGTCATCGTCGGCCCGCTGGGCCGCAAGCGCCGATACCGGATGACCATCGGTGGAAAGTTCCACCCGCAAGTAGTAGGCGTCCCCGGCATGTAGCAACCACCGGTTTCCGTCCCGGACAGCCACGCCGCAATGCCCCAGGGTATGGCCGAAGAGCGGGACCAGATGGACATCGACCCCGCGGAATAGATTCAACGGCCGGGCCTCGAGGCCGAACCACCGTGCGGCCGATTTTCCATGGGTGATCCAACGAGGCCGGTGCGCAAACTGGGCCGCCGAATATCGCCAGTGACCGCTTCCTATTCGCGCGTGTTCTTCCTCGGAGGTATGGACCCGTGCCGTCGGGAAATCGGCCAGGCCGCCGACGTGGTCATGGTCGCCGTGGGTGATGATGATGTCGGTCACGTCAGCGACCTGAAACCCGAGCCGTTCAATCTGACGGGCGGCCGTCAGAGATTCGTGGAACTGAAAACCGGCGGCATCCATGGCGGGTTGGCCGATTCGTTCAAGAGGAGAAGTGATGTCTTCCAAGCCGATGCCCGTATCCACCAAGGCCAGGCGATCACCGTGTTCGAGCAGCATGCAATGGCAGGAAGCCGCCGGGTTTGGGGGCGCATGCAGGATGCCGCAGTTCAAATGGTGGATTCTCATACAAGCGTTCCTTGTTGCGTCCAGCACCTTTGCCGGGGTTGAGGTGTTGAATCGGGCAAGGCGTGATAATGGAGGAAATTTTGCGTGTTCAAGAATAAATCAAGGCTCCCGGGGGGGCGAGACCGGACAATGGCCCTGGCCACTTTTGTGGAACATACGGTCGCGTGAGGAATGCCGGTGCTTCTTCCGGACAACGGATCAGAGGAAGCGTTTGACGGCCTCGCGCTTGAGGCGGAGTTCACGCCACTCGTTGACGAGGCGGCTGGCCTCGATGATGCCGCAGCCGGCGGGGAGGAGGAGGTCTTGGTCCTGCCACCAGATGCCACGGATGGCGACAAGGGCTTCGAAGCCATTGTCCGGGTCCCAGAGGCCGAAAGGGGCACCGAAGCCAGCGGGGCAACCGAGGCGCGTGCGCCACTCCAGAAGGCGGGCGAGGGTTTCGGCCGTGCGCGGCAGGGGGCCGAGGGCGGGCGTGGGGTGGAGCCTGCGGATGAGCTCGGCAGGGGAAAGCTGCTGGTGGAGCTCCACACGGATGAGCGTGAGGAAGTGGACGATGAGCCCGAGATCGAGGATTTCGCGGGAGCGGCGGGTGATGTCGCCGAGTTCGGCGAGCTTTGCGACGAGGGTCTGGGCGACGTATTCGTGCTCGCGGATTTCCTTTTCATCGACGGCGAAGACATCGCTGTCATCGCTGCGGGCGGTGCCGGCGAGGGCCATGGTTTCGAGATGCGTGCCGCGGAGGGTGAAGAGGAGTTCCGGGGTGGCACCGGCGAAGCCCTGGTTATCGCCGATCCAGCCGTAGGAGCGGAGCGGGGCGGCCTTCGAGATCATGGCCGCGGCAATGGAGGCGGCGGGCAGATGGGTGGCCTTGCCGCGCTCGGTGACGACGGGGACGGTTTTTTCAAAGATGCCGGCGTGGATGGAGGAGAGGATTTCCTGGAAGACGCCGGAGAACGCGGTGGCATCGGGCGGGAGCCATCCGCAATCGAGTGGCGGGGCGGAGGCGAAGCGGGCTGATAGATCCGCGGCGGGGAGGTGCTCGGTCCGCGAGGGGATTTTCCACGGAGCGGGATCGCGGAGGGCGAAATCCTGGACGTAGAAGGCGATTTCGTTGGCGGGTTGGGAAGCGGCTTCGGTGAACGGACCGTGGCCCAGGACGACGTTGCCGTCGGCCTTTGCGAGCCATGCCATTGTTCCTTCCGTGTTCTCCATGAAGCGGGGGAAGGGTCAGGGGGGAGACACAAGACGGCAAGACCTAAGACGCGAGGGGGCAGACACCAGACTGCAAGACATAAGATACAAGAGAAGAAGGGAAGTGGGTATGCGATGTCCGTTGGTGCGGCGGGATGCTAGAATGCGTCGGCGATGTGGTGGACGCGGGGTTTTTGTCCGTCCCGGACGGTGACCTCGATGACGTCGAAGCGCCAGGGGATGTCGCGGGTTCGGAGGAGCTTGAGCCAGGCGTTGGCACCGCGGGTGATGAGGTCCTGCTTGTCCTTGTTGACGGCGTCGAAGCCGCGGATGGGGGAATCGGCCTGGCGGGTTTTGACCTCGACGAAGAGGAGGAGCTTGCCGTGGCGGGCGATGATGTCGACCTCGCCCTTGCGGTAGCGACCAATAGCACCGCTGGCATCCAGCGGGTTGTAGCTCATGCCACCGTAGGTGAGCGGATCCAGCGGAGCCACGCGGTGGCGACCCGCTCGCCGTAGTCGCCGAGCCACTTGCGGCCGCGTGGCGTGCCGTCAGACCCCGCCAAGCGGCAGGGTGAGTTGAGCGACGGGCTCAAACGTGCGACGATGGTGGCAACAAGGGCCGTGAATCCGGAGGGCTTCAAGGTGTTCCTTGGTGCCATATCCCTTGTGCCGGGCAAAGCCGAAATGAGGATATTCGTTGTGGAGTTCCGCCATGATGCGGTCGCGGCGGACCTTGGCGATGATGCTCGCGGCGGCGATGGAGAGGGAGCGGCCGTCGCCCTTGACGATGCCGTCGTGGGGAAAGGGGAAATCCCTAACGGGCAAGCCGTCTATCAGGCAGTGGTGCGGCGCGTCCGCAAGGGACTCGACGGCGCGGCGCATGGCGAGATGGGTGGCGCGGAGAATGTTGAGGCGCTCGATTTCATCGCAAGAGGCGATGGCGAAGGCCCAGACGACGCTGGGGTGGCTGGTGATTTTCTCGTAGAGGCGTTCCCGTTCAGGGGCGGGAAGCTTCTTCGAGTCATCCAGGCCACGGCAGCGGAACTTCAGTGGCAGGATAACGGCGGCCGCCGCAACCGGGCCGGCCAAGGGACCCCGTCCCGCCTCATCAACGCCCGCGATTTTCAGGAAACCGCGGGCTTGAAGTGAGATTTCAAGGGACAGGTTGGGCATGCGCCCTCAGAAACTAGTGAAACGATTCCGCATTGTCATCTGGGAATTGCTTACCGTGGCGAAAATCTCGGTGGAGAACACCGTGCCGTCGGTATCGATCACCACGCCGACGCCGGTGTGGGTCCACGTGCTTTTCATGTTGTAGTTGTGATCCTTCGATTCGGACCAGAGCTTGACGAGAACCGGGGCGAAATCCTTGCCGGGGCTGGCGGCCGCGGCGACGTTTTCGCTGATGCTCATCATATTGTAGCGCTCACGAGCGACGAGGGACCGGCCCTCAAAGCCCATGTGGCTGACATTCTTGCCATAGACGCCGAACTTGCCGCGGTTGGCGCGGAGGTATTCACAATGCTCCTGGGCGAGACGGTCGAGACCGGGGTGACGCTGGAGTTCGTTGACACCGATGTTGCGGCGGTAGGCATTGACTTCCTTGAGAACTTGCCCGGATAGGGAGTTGTCAGGACTGAACGTTGCCGAAACAGGCAACTTGGTTTTCTCCGGCTGGCTGGCGCACGACGCCAATGCGGCGGCAGCGCAAGCGACCAGAGTCACTTTCGAGGATATGTATTTTTTCATGCAGGGACAGCACGCCGCAGGTTACCACGCGAGCCCTGAAGGTAAAGAAAATTTTAAAATACAAGCATGAGAGTAATCCTGTAATCATAAAGTTTTTAGAATCTGGGATTTGGTTTGAAATTTCCGATGCGAGAAGGGTTTCGCCCCAAGCATTTCCATGGCCGGGGTTAAAAAAAAGGAAGGCCGAAGCGTTTGCGGAAATTCGCTCCCCAGAAGGGGCGAGGGAGCGGGAAGGGCGGGGAAGCGGCTGAAATACTGTCGTTTTCACTCTTTTGAGGGATGACAAAGTATTGGCATTCAAGGGACCATGTGAAGCTGTCGAAAGGCAGTGTTTTCGTTTTTCAAACCCCAATCAAACCCCATGAAGTCCGTTTTGAACAACCGGTTCCGGTTGCTTTGCCAATCCCTTGCCGCACGTACCCCTGTCACCACCGCGGCGATCCTCTACACCGCCACCGCCATCGCGACCGCCGGCCCGATCTGGGATGGTGGAGGAGCCAATGGCAACTGGAGCACTGCTGAGAACTGGGACAGTGATTCCTATCCCGCGGAAAACGATTTGCTGCAGTTTGGCGGGACGCTGAACCTCGCGAGCAACAACGACTTTTTCACCTCCTTGGGAATAACCCCGACGTTCAACGGGATCACGTTCAACGCGGGAGCGGGCGCGTTCACGCTTTCCGGGGATGCCTTCAATCTCAACGGGAATATCACCAACAGTTCTTCCAACGCGCAGGTGATCAGCCTGCCGCTGACCTTGGGTACGACGACCACCGTTTCCGGTGCCTCGAATCTAACCATATCCAACGGCCTGAACGCCGACGTGACCGGCGCGGTGACCAAGGCCGGAGCAGGAGTGCTGAACGTAGGAGGCACGAGCACGATGCAGACCCTCACGGTGGGCACGGCGGCCGCAGGGGGAAGTGTGGTTTTCGGCTCGGGTTCCTCTTTGGCGCTGGGCAACGCGGGTGCCGGCGCCCTGAACATCGGCATCGCAGGTGCCACCAATGCAAGCGGTAGCCTGGATCTATCAGCGGCCTCGACCTTCACGGCGAACGTGGCGACGATATCGGTGGGTGCGACCACCGGAGCGGGAACGGCTGGCGGCACGCTCAGCTTGGGCAACAGCAGCACCATCACTGCC
>CAXTTX010000348.1:5456-6068 GCA_964247045.1 uncultured Verrucomicrobiales bacterium
CTCGTTGATCATCGGCAGCAGCAACAACGCGTTCAACGGTGTGACTTCCACGGTATCCACCGCCGCGAGTCCGACCGGCCTGACGACCTTGCGGACCGCCACCTTGACGGTAGGTGGAGGAAAGAGCCGGGGCACATTCAACCTTGGAGCGGGCTCGACACTGGATCTGGCCGGAATTGGCGCACTGACTCCGACTACCGGCCGGGCGGCGCTCAATGTCGGCAGGACGGAGGTCGCGGGTGGCAGCGGTGCTTGGAACGGATTTCTCAACGCCGGATCCGGCGTGGTGACTGCAAACCTGAACAAGCTGGTGATCGGCTTGGTGAATACGGCCACCGGAGGAACAAGTTCGGAATCCGCTTCATTCACCCTGAGCAATTCGCCGTTGAACCATCTCGATATCAACAGCAACACGAACCCCGTGTTCGTCGGCCGCTATCAGGCGGGAGCGACCGTGAATGCAGCCGTGGGAACGTGGACCATCGGGAATCTGGATGCGACCAGCACGATCGTGGCCTCGACGAACGTGCCCGCGATTCTCTTGGGAACTTCTTCTGAAACGACGGCACCGAGCCCGCTGACGCAGCGGACAACGGGCATCCTGAGCCTTGA
>CAXTTX010000349.1:0-429 GCA_964247045.1 uncultured Verrucomicrobiales bacterium
AGGGGTACGAGCATTTCGTGAAGATTCACGAGGGGATGGGGCACTGGATGAAGCTCGAGGACAAGGCCGCGTTGCCGTGGATGGCGAAGTTCACCCGCAACCCATGGCCGAAGAAGATCGTCTGGGTTCAGGACGACGTAACCCACAAACGTTTTTATTGGCTCCGCTTGCCAGAGGGGGTGACACCGAAGGCGGGACAAAAGATCGTCGCGACGGTAGAGGGGCAAACGATCCACTTGGAGGGAGATGTGCCCGAGAAAACACAGGTGCTATTGTCGGACAAGCTGGTCGATTTGGATCAGCCGGTGGCGTTGGTCGTGAATGGCAAGGCAAAGGAGCCGATGAAAGTCGTGAGAACGGCGGCGGTGATTGTGGGCTCTCTGGAGGAGCGCCTTGATCTTTCCGCCGCGCACGTGCGGCATCAGCGTG
>CAXTTX010000349.1:439-6065 GCA_964247045.1 uncultured Verrucomicrobiales bacterium
TTCCTCAATCCTGATTGATCCGGTAACGTATTGATGCCGAGCAATTCATGACTCATTTCGCGCAATCGGTATTGGCAGACGCGCCATCGGTTGAGACGCCCCCTCAAGTCTGCTAAAACAGCGGGATGCGGAACTCCACAAACCTGCCCCAACTCTCTCATCCTTTCGCCATCTCTGGGCTTCCATCCCATCGGTCGCGGGCCAGCTCTTGGCCTGCTCCTGCGGCCCCCTGCCCCCGTTTCCACGAAAACAAAATCCCAAATGGTTGGCATTTGTTGCAATCTCCCACTTCCGAAATCCGCCATCCATCCTTCAATTCGTCACAATGTGTTAGTGACGAGCATTTTGCGCAAAGCCACCCCATCTCACTCGCAAGCGCGGTCCGCCCCCCAAACGACAAAAATCCGCAAAAACACTGCTGCATCGTGCTGCTACACCACGGAAAATGCAAATTTGCCCCTCTTTTTGTCGGCAAAACACCTCCAAAATACACTTGGCAGGCCCCCAAACCGCCGCGAACGCGGAGGGAAAACCCCGCCCCCGAGGGTTGACGCCGGGAAGTCCGACGCTACACCTATCCGCCATGCAAGCCGACAACGACCCGAACCAAGCGCCCGAAGCCCCCGTGGACGCGACGGTGGAACCTGCCGCGAACGCGCAAACGGCCCAGGCGGACGGAGCCTCCACGCTGGACCCTTGGGAGGAATTGGAAGCCGAGGCGGCGAAGTGGAAGGAAATTTCCCTGCGCACGGCCGCGGAAATGGACAATCTGAGAAAGCGCACCGCCCGGGAGCGCGAGGAGGCGATCCGCTATGCGAACCAGCGGCTGTTGGAAGAACTGCTGCCGGTGATCGACAATTTCGAGATGGGAATGCAGGCGGCGTCGCAGGACACCAAGTCGATGATTTACATCGGGATGGACATGGTCCGCCGCCAGCTCAACGAGTTCCTCGCGTCGCAAGGCGTGGAGGAAATCCCGACCAACGGCCAGTTCGACCCGAACGTGCATGACGCGGTGGCACAGGAAGAATGTGCCGCCGGCGAAGAAGGCCGGATCCTTAAAGTGACGCGCCGGGGCTTCCGCCTCCGCGACCGCCTGCTGCGCCCCGCCAGTGTGGTGGTCTCCAAGGTCCCAACGGGAGGTGCTGCCTAACCCATGGCCGGAAAACGTGACTATTACGAGATCCTCGGGGTCTCGAAGGATGCCTCGCAGGAGGAGATCAAGAAGTCTTATCGGAAACTCGCGGTGAAGTTCCACCCGGACAAGAATCCGGGGGATCACACCGCGGAGGACAAGTTCAAGGAACTCGGCGAGGCCTATGAGGCGCTGAGCGACCCCGACAAGCGGGCCGCCTACGACCGCTATGGCCACGCGGCCTTTTCCGGTGGCGGTGGTGGCCGCCCCAGCGGTGGTTTCCACGATCCGATGGACCTGTTCTCACAGGTTTTCGGCGGGGCCTTCGGTGGCGGTTTCGAGGAATTTTTCGGCGGCGGAGGTTCCCGCAAGGGCTCCGGCAAGCAGCGTGGCAGTGATCTCCGGTATGATCTGGAGATCAGCCTGGAAGAGGCCGCGCGTGGCGTGGAGAAGGAACTGGAAATCGAGCGCTATGTACCGTGTGAACCCTGCGGTGCCAAAGGCACCAAGGGCTCGGGTGGCGTGAAGGCCTGCTCGACCTGCGGCGGGCGCGGCGTGGTCGCGCGGCAGGCGGGGATTTTCATCCAGCAAACGACCTGCCCGGAATGCCGGGGCGCGGGCGAAGTGATTTCCGATCCCTGCAACGCCTGCAAGGGCGATGGCCGCGTGCAGCGGGACAGCCGGATCAAGCTGCGGATTCCAGCGGGCGTGGACACGGGCACGCGGCTTCGTTCCTCGGGCAACGGGGATTCCGGCGTGCGCGGAGGCGCCGCCGGTGACCTATATGTTTTCCTCCATGTGAAGGACCACGATGTCTTCGAGCGTGACGATGCGGATCTCTTCTGCTCGGTGCCTTTGCCGTTTTCCACGGCGGCGCTTGGCGGCGAGCTGAAGGTGCCGTCGCTGGACGGCCAGTCCTCGATCAAGATTCCGGCCGGCACGCAGGGTGGGACGGTATTCCGGTTGCGGGAAAAGGGCATGCCCTCGCTCACCAACGGCCGCCGCGGTGACCTGAACGTGACCGTGCAAGTGGAAGTGCCAACCCGTCTGAACGGCGAACAGCAGGACAAGCTGCGGGCGTTTTCCGAATCCATCGGCGAGCACAATTCCCCGATGCAGGAGGGGTTTTTCCAGAAGGCGAAACGTTTCTTCGATCTCTAAGCAGCCGCAGCCATGGCCCGGTTCTATCTCCCACCCGAAGACTGGCAGGACTCGCCAGCCCTAACAGGTGACGAGGCGCGGCATGTTTCCCAAGTGCTGCGGATGAAGCCGGGGGACACGCTTGTGGTGTTTGACGGCAAGGGCCGCCGCGCATCCGCGGAAGTGGCGACGGTGTCGCGGGACCGGGTTTCGCTGAGGCTGGGGGAGATCCTGCCGTCCCGGAGTCCGCTGCCCGCGATCACGCTGGCGCAGGCGATTCCCAAGGGGAAGAACATGGATTTGATCGTCCAGAAGTCGGTGGAACTGGGAGTGGCGGCGATCCAGCCGCTGATCACGCGCTACACGGTGGTTCAGCCCGGAGAGGGAAAATCCGACAAGTGGCGGCGGACCGCGCTGGAGGCCTGCAAGCAGTGCGGGCAGGACACGCTACCGGAAGTCGCCGAGCCGGTGACGTTTGAAAAGTGGATCGCCGGCAAAGCGGATATCGAGGGGTTGAAACTGGTGGCCTCGCTGGCCCCGGGGGCGCGGCCATTCCGAACAGTGCTGCAGGAATCTCCCGGGACGAGGGCGGCGACGCTGCTGGTGGGGCCTGAGGGGGATTTTTCCCCGGAGGAAACGGCCGCGGCACTGGCGGCTGGATTTGTGCCGATCTCACTGGGATCGATTGTTTTGAGGGTCGAGACAGCTACTTTTTTTGGAATTTCAGCCCTGCGGTATCAATTCGACACTTGGCAAGGATAATCCCATAAAAAATACCCTACGTGATCACGTGTGCTAACACTGATTTTCAAAAATACCGGATATGTTTATATTCGCGGTGTGGGGAAAATAAATCGGTTGCTGTCGGCGCACACCCTCCTCTGTGCGCTTGCGATGTTTCCCGGACGGGTAGAAGCTTGGGTGCCCAAGGTCTATCCGGCCGCGCCGAAACGCATGTCCTCGGCGGAGTTTTCGGTCAACAATTTCGACCGCAACGATGTGGTCGCCTTCTGGCACGCGGTCTATCAGGCTTCCGAGGGGTATGACACCCGCGTCGGCTGGACCGGGAATTTCAATGGATCGAGCGGGAAGACCTCGGCCGAGTTCGTGGACGACGTGGAGCGGCGCCTCAACTATTTCCGGGCGATGTGCGGCGTCCATTCGCACGCAAAGGTGAACTCCGGTTCCAAGGTGGTGATTCAGGATGGTGACCCCTTCAAGCCCTTGGACTCGGTGCAGAAGGAAGTGGCGGTGCAGGAAGCGGCATTGCTGCTGGTCCGCAATTACAACTCCACGACCGGGGTGGACCCGGCGCTGACCCACTCGCCGCCTCCGGGCTTGGCCGGCTGGTCGCCAGCGGCTTGGAATGCCTGCTCGAAGGGCAATTTCGCTTTTGGTATCTACGGTCCGGGGGCGATCACGGAATACATGATCGAACGGCTCTCGAAGAGCACCGCCACCTCGTCGTGGAACAGCCTGGTGGGTCACCGGCGCTGGTGTCTCTATCCCGATTCCACGGATTTCGCGACGGGTGACCAACCCGGCAGCGGTCCGACCAAGCCGCCCTCGAACGTTTTCTACGTGTTGCAAAATCCCGAGGAATATCTGGAGGACCTTCAATCCGACTTCGTCGCGTTTCCCGCGGCGGGTTATTTTCCGGCGCCGGTCAACAGCCCCTTCTGGTCGCTGAGCAAGGACGGCGCGGATTTCTCGGAAGCCTCGGTGAAGATGACGGACGCGTCCGGAAACGTCGTGCCGATCATCGCCACGCGCCGGGGGAACGACTACGGCGATCCGGCGATCATCTGGGAGGTGAGCGGTGCCGCCGCCGCGGCCTCGGTTTATAGCGATGTCACTTTCAAGGTCCGCGTGACGGGCATCAAGAGCGTGGATCCCGAGGAGGAAGTCATTCCACCCACCCACGAATACTCCGTGACCTTGATCAACCCGGACCGGATCACCTCGCCGCAGACCTTGGCGGGATCCGCATCGGTGCCCTCGACCCAGTCCGCGATCTATACTTTCCGCCCGCCCACTGGAGCGGAAGCGCTGCAAGTGGTTTCCTATAAGAAGAGCACCGCGAAATGGAAAGAAACGGCAGAAGGAAGCGCGAAGCCGCTGGTGATCGACGGCACGGGCTCCAACTATCCGCTGGTGGCGAAGGCCTCGACCTACCCGCAATTTGGAATCGTTTCCGGCAAGAACTACTTTCACCTGACTTTCCCGGTGTCCTATGATCCGATCGTCCGCGGCGTGCCCTCGCAGTTTTTCGAGCTGAACCGGGAGATCCTGCCGGCTGCCAAGGCAAAGCTGAAATTTGCCTACCGCCGCGGGTTCATGACGCGGAGCAGCACCCTGGTGGTGGAAACGAGCACGGACGGCGGCAACGCCTGGAAGGTTGCGGGTTCGCCCATCAAGGGAATCAGCGACACGCAGTTTGACCAAGGAGTCTCGCAGGCGAGCATCACGCTGCCGAAGTCGACGACGCCGATCCGGGTGCGGTTCCGCTACTTCACGAACGGTGGCTCGATCTACACCCATGAGGCGGCGCCGACCTATCCGACGGGAATTTTCATCGACGATATCAGCACCGAAAAGTGCAGCACGCTGGAAGAGGTGAAGATCAACTATCTTGCCGGTACCGCGAGCAAGTTCGTGTTCAACTCGAACACGGCGGGCGCGAAGCTGAAGAAAGGCGAGAGCTGGCAACTGGCGATGCGCACGAAGCTGGGAGGGAAGTGGTTCCCACCCGGGCCGCCGAAGGCGCTGGTGATCGCGAAGTGACGTGCTTTTGGTCTGACGCAGGTCAACAGGATACCGGGACGAGGGCGTCCCCGCCCCTTATTAGCCCTTGCGCTTGGCGATCTCCCAGGCGTCTTCCATCTGGGATGGGCTGGCGGCTTCCAAGGTGAGGCCGCGGGCGGCGAGGATACGTTCCATTTCGCCGAAGCGGGTTTCGAACTTGGTGTTGGCCGCGGCCATGATGACCTCGGGATCGGCCTTGCGGAAGCGGGCGAGGTTGACGATCGAAAAGAGGAGGTCGCCCATTTCCTCGGAGACCGCGTCGAGATCCTGGGCATCGACGGCGGCCTCGAGTTCGAGGAGTTCCTCGCGGATCTTGGCAAGGACGCCGAGTTCGACGGGCCAGTCGAAGCCGACCTTTGCGGCCTTTCTCTGAAGCTTCGAGGCGCGGAGGAGGGCAGGCAGGCCCTTGCCGACACCGTGGAGGTAGGGTTGGGCCTGGTCACCTTTTTCAGAGCGCTTGATTTCGTCCCACTGCTGGAGGATGGCGTCGGTGGTGGTGGCGGCGCTTTCGCCGAAGACGTGGGGGTGGCGGCGCACTAGCTTGTC
>CAXTTX010000350.1:0-6058 GCA_964247045.1 uncultured Verrucomicrobiales bacterium
AACAACGACAAGGTGGACGCCGCCCTCACCATCGGCCGCATGTTCGGCAGTCCGGATTCCGGGGCATGGTTCACCGTCACCGGACAAGGGGGAACCTCGCCCGACGAATACCTCGATGTCGCCGTCAACGTCGGCAATTTCACCGGCAACCATCCTCCTGTCGTTTCCCTCACGCCCGCCACCTCCGATGTCGCCGCGAATGCCGCGGTCAATTTCACCGCCACCGCCAGCGATCCGGATGGCGACCCGGTCACCCTTTCCTGGAACTTCGACGATGGCAACTTTGCCGGCAACCGACCCGCCGTCTCCAAGTCATGGGCTGCCACCGGCCGCTACGTGGTCCGGGTTGTCGCCGTGGATGGCAAGGGCGGCACCACCAGCGCCACCTGTGTGGTGAAAGTCGCCTCGCCCACCACCTTCACCGTCGGCGGGCGTGTCACTTCCGGCGGCCAACCCGTTGAGGGTGTCCGTGTCTTCAATGGCAAGACCGGCAGCTCCTACCGCGGCACCCGCACCGACAACGACGGCCGCTACACCCTGCCGAACCTCGCCGGCGGCAGCTATTCCATCGAAGCGCGCAAGGATGGCTACGTCTTCGAACCCTTCAATTTCACCAACGCCCTCTCTGTCAGCGCGAACCTAACCGGCAAGGACTTCGATGCCACGACCTCTCCCGCCCCCTATGTCATCGTTGATAACAAGGACACCTCCGGCGTGGAAATCACCGCCTCCAGCGGCTCGTGGCTCGTCCTCTCCAGCGCCAATGGCTTCTACGCGAACGATTATCTAACGGATAACAACAGCTTCAAGGGCCAGAAACAGATCGTCTTCCGCCCGACCCTTCCCTCCACGGGCCTCTACCGCGTCTTCATGCGCTACACCCAGTCCTCCAACCGCGCCACCAATGCACCGGTCGATGTGGTCCATGCCAATGGCTCCGGCGGTACGGTCACGGAAACTTTCGCCGTGAACCAGACCGTCAACGGTGGCACATGGCTCCAGCTCGGCACCTTCAACTTCACTGCCGGTACGCAGGGCTTCGCCCGCGTCCGCACGGAGGGCACCACCGGCCACGTCGCTGCCGATGCCTTCAAGTTCGAGCTCGCCACGTCCAATGCCCCGGGCGTGCGCGTTGTCGCCGCCCAGCCGCTCGCCCGCGAACGCGGACTCATCCCGGCGACCATCCGCCTGGAGCGGGAAGGCAGCCTGGATGACACGCTCACGGTTTTCCTCGGCTCCGTTCCGTCGGATCCGGGCGACGAGGGCATCGCCACTTCCGGCACGGACTACAGTGCGCTGGCGAGTCCCTTTGTCATCCCCTCTGGCCAAGCCACGCTCGACATTCCGGTGACTCCGTTGGCGGACAACCTGGCGGAAGGCGATGAGACCGCTTCCTTCGCGCTGCGGCACGCGCCCGCTCCGGCGGACGAGTGGCACTTCAGCGAATCCAACGGCACGCAGCTCACCGCGGTGAATGACTCCGGCCCTGGCGGCCTTTCCTGGACCGTGGCGGTCGATGGCACGACCACGACCGGTGAAGGCGTCTTGCAGATCCGGAGAGCCAACAATACCAATGGCATCAGCCATGTCGTGCTCCCCTCGTCTCCCACGCTCGCCACGGCCAGGCGCTATCTCCTCGTGGAAACCGCCGGCTGGAGTTTTTCCGGGTCGTCTCCCGAGGAATCCATCCGCCTGGGATTCACCACCGGCGTCAACAACTCGGTGGTCGCCACCCTCAATGTTTTCCGCTTGGCCGATGGTGTCCACCTGGAGGGGGAGGCCCTCGGTACCGGCACCGATATTCCGGACGTTCTATTGACCTCCTCGATCAGCACCGCGGAGCCATGGTCCTTTCTCCTCATGGTGGATCCCGTGGCGAACACTTATACCGTCAGCTACCGGTCTTCCGGCAACCCCTTCACCGTGCTCGGCTCCGCCACCGCCGATCCCGCGCGGGATCCTGGTGCCCTGCGCCTCAATGTGAATGGCATCCTCAACAGTGGCAGTTCCGAGCGTTTCGACATCAACCGCATCGCCATGGGCGAGACCGATCCCACCTTACCCTACTACAACATACTCGAACCTTCCGAAGCGGTCATCACCCTCAAGGACGATCCCCGCCACGACTGGCGCTTCCACCAGTTCGCCGCCGACCAGCGCGACAACCCGGCCTCTATCGCCTGGTCTGCCGATCCCGACAATGACGGCCTCGGCAACCTCCAGGAATACGCCTTCGGCTGCCCGCCCGCCATCCCGGATTCCCCGTCTGTCGCCACCATCGGCAAGGTGAATGCCAGTGGCAACGACTATCTATCCATCACTTTCACCCGCCGCACCGGAGAGGAGTTGTTAGGTTTCATGGTCCAGGCCACGTCTGATTTCTCTTCCAATCTCTGGCCGGACACCGCTATCCTCCATGGCGAGCCGGTCCCCGCCGGCGATGGATTGGAAACGGTCACCTACCGCGACATCGTCCCCATCTCTTCCGGCCAGCAGCGCTTCCTGCGCATCCACACCGTCCTCGACTCTCCCTGACAATAACCTTGGAATGATCGCCGTCCGGTCCCCCCGGAAACGCGGAGCCTTGATGGAAATCCGCGACGTCCCTCCGGACGGCGATCTCAGGCTCTTCCCGCGCGCAGCGCCTTGGACTGCGGCGGCCTCCTGGCCTTCGTGGCCTCGGTGAAGAAGGCTGCTGCCGCTTTGGCTTCGCGGCCCTGCTGCGAGCCTGTGCGCGCGATTGCGGGGACGGTGATGGCAATTGCGAAAACCTGCCGAAATCCCCCGGATAGCCCCCGACTTCTATCCGATAGCCTCTGGTCAGCTCGATCTAACATCATTTGTCCTTGCGTCTGATTTTGGCCCTTTTGCGGCGAATCTGTTTTTCTCCCTCACTTCTTCGCTCCCATCCCCGTCACCTTGATATCATACGGGTTCTCGTCTTTGTCATTGCTCTTCACATGAATCTCCGCGTCGCGGGTCCCCGCCGCCGTAGGTTCAAACGTCACCTTGAAGTTCGTTTCCTTGCTTCCCGCCACCGTCGTCTCGTCAGGTTTACCCACCTTGAAATCCTTCTTCGCCTTGCCATCGACCGAAATCGACAGGCCGGTTAGACCCGCTCCGCCCGTGTTCTTGATCAAGAAGGATTTTGCGGTGCCTTTCTTGCCTACCTTCACCGTGCCGAAGCTTTTCTTCGCTTTGCCGTCCACCAGACTGCTTCCCGCGGGTTGCTGGATATCAATTTCAGCCCCTCCGCCCCCGGAGCCTCCCGTGGGAGTGAACAGGAACAGCCCCGCCGGTCCGGAGTCAGAGGTATAGATCATTTGAGCGAATTTCCCGCTGCGGGTCATGGTGTGCCTCCGTCCGGAATCGGGCCCGAAATCATAATAATAATCCGCGTCGCCGTCACTGTCGTAGGCGACGCCGATTTCGATGGTGCCACCGCTCTCATCGGGAAACTCAAGTTCGTCCCCTCTCCGCATGACGATTTCCAGGCTGGTCGTCCCGTCGGCGTTTCTCCGGCCGAGCCACTGCGCGCCATCGTTGCCTTCATTGACCCCCGTTCCCGCCAGTGAGCTTGTGAAAAGGAACCAGCCTGCGTTCTCAAGCCGCTGCTTGTGTTTGTTCCCGATTGTTACCCCGGAGGGCAGCCCCACCAGCGGGGAACCCTCGGTCGCCACCGGGGTCCATTTGCCCCCGCTGTAAAAAGCGGTCATCCGGCGCTGCGTCGGAGCCTTGGGGAATACGGCTGTGCCACGGCCCATCAGCAGGCCCGTGGAGTCCATCTGCGTCCGGTATGAAATCCCCTCGTTTTGCCAGTTGAAGCCCGTGCCGCCATTGCTCGCCGCGTCTTCCAGAATGGTAAGCGTGCCCCCCATCGTGCGGCTGGCCAGTAGCTGGTGAAGATCGCTGAAATCGCTCCGTTTGATGCTTTCGGCTCCCGCGCCCACCAGTCCGGTGGAGTTCCCGGTGAGGCCCAGGGTCTGCACGCCGTAACCGTCCCGGACCGGATCATCCGGACACAGCAACTTTCGCGATCCCGACAAATATTCCGAGTTGCGCAATTGCCAGGTGGCCAACTTGCCATCCGGTTCCCATCGCCAGATCCCGTAGCCGACGGGCTGCCCGCCTCGCGACAAGTTCGCCTGGATCAGGGCGCGGCCGTCCTTGGCCGTGTGCAGGAAATAAGCACCGCTTATCTGCGTGGATGCCGGGAAATCCGGTTTGGTGGCGCTTGAAAAAATTAACTCCTCCAGGGTGCCGCCGGCATACCGGTAAAACGTCTGGCCACGGCTGAATGCCAACACGTTTCCTTCGTGGAAGGTCTTCAAGGCGGGCAAGGCGGACGAGGATGCCGTTGGCGGACTCGTATAAATGGGTAAACCCAAGGACGCCGGAGTGCCGATGTAAATTACGCCGGGGCCCGCTTCTTGGCCCACGCGCTCCCATGCCATCACCGCCAGTTCGTTGCCCGGCCCGATCAACACCTGTTCGATCTTTTCAAACAGGGCCGAGCCTCCCAGCGGCTTCGGGTTCTGCCCCGGTTTGGCGTAAAAATACCCGTAGTGATAGGTAAATGGAGTTGGCGGATCCGGTGTCAGGGCACCTTCATAAATCACTGTCGAATCCTCCATGACGCCGATGACGATGTCCACGCGATGCAGTTCGTTCGCGAAATCCGGATGCGGAGTGCCGTTCTTCCAGATCAGTTGCCGGGTCGCCGCCTGGGCACAGGGGAATGCCAGGATCAATGCGAGCAGGCCGCCGAGCAGCCGGGGAGAGTGGGTTGCCATTTGCGATCGGTAGCGGATTCCGTGGGAGTTGCCAAGCAGGATAGAACGAGGGTGTTGGATTGGGACGTCGGGCGGAATGCATGGGGCGATATGCAATAGGGAATCCGGCCGGGGGAGAGAAGGCCCTCCGAAGTCATGGCGCTGATCGCGGGAAGAAGTGTTCCGCCATCAGGTGGAGGGGATGGGCCCTTCTCATGAAGGGGCCGACGGACCAAGAGCCGGTGGCCGGGTCGTAGAGCTCCGTGCTGTCCAGAAAATCGCCGGAAACCGCATCCGTCCCGCCGGCGACGATCACCCGCCCGCCGCCGAGGAGCATGAGGGCACGGCTGTTCCGGACAGTGGTGAGGGAGCCTGTAGCGTCCCAAGCCCCGTGTCCGGAGTGAAAAGCCGGGCGGCTGTATGGCCATTTCCGAGGTCTGTCCCGCCGACAACGAGAACCTTGCCGTTGTTCAGCTCAATGGTGGAAAGGGCGATCACGCCACCTTCCGGGGTGGCGTCAGTCCATTGCCCGGTCGCGGGGTAGTACATTTCCGCGGTGCTCGCCCCGCCGGTGACCAGCACCCTGCCGTCACGGAGCGCGAGGGCCTGGTGCCCGCTCCGCGCGGTGACCATGGAGCCGGTGGGCGTGGAGGTGCCAGTGGCGGAGTTGTAAATCTCCGCCGCCGCGAGGGTGGTCGCCGAGTTGGCTCCGCCGGCGATGAGGACCCTGCCGTCCCCCAGCAGGGTGGCGGTGTGGTTGTTCCGCCCGTTCAGTAGGAGACCATTGTTGAAAAAAGCATCTGCCGCCCGGGCCGGCGGCAGGGTGGCGCAAAAGAGGAAAAGCAGGATGCGGAAACAAGCCAAAGCGCCGGACCGCATGGAGAGCGGTTCGGTGAAGATCATCGGGAGGCCGCACCCTTACCCTCAAAATCCCTTGCTGGCCAACGATTTTACGGGAGTTCCCTTTCGGAACCCTGGCTGGCATGGCCACAACCCTGGATATTCTCCTCATCTTTCCCGTGAATCTTTTCCGTTTTTGAAAATTTCCATGTCCGTATGGGCCGCCGGGGGAAAGTCCGGCGGATCATGATCGGCTAACAGACGTTCAATGGATCCCGTCACTCTTCCGGCCTTTGGTCCCTTCCGGATTCCTCGGCCACCGCCCGCTCCCATCCGCCATGCCCATCCCGCTCCGAATGCCCGCCAGGAAATTTCTTTCCATATCCACCGCGGCCTTTCTCGCGGCTTTTCTCCTCTCATGCCCCTCCGTTTCCGCGGAAGCTCCC
>CAXTTX010000351.1:0-6041 GCA_964247045.1 uncultured Verrucomicrobiales bacterium
CTGAACCCGCCACCGGCCACATCATTTCACTCCCTGAGGACGGCGGCCCGCAGAAGCTCAACCGCGTGTTCCTGCGCAAGGGACGCTTCCCTCGGTCCGATGAACGCCGCGAGGTTGTCCTCGGCGAATCCTTCGCCCTCGCCAATGGCCTGGAGCCCGGCGATTCCCTCGTCGCGGTGATCAACGGCCGGCGGGAAACCCTCAAGATCTGCGGCATCGGCCTCTCTCCCGAGTATGTCTTCGAGGCCCGCGCAGGTGAAACCCTGCCGGACCACCGCCGCTTCAGCGTCATCTGGATGAACTACCGCGCGCTCGCCGTCGCCTACAATCTGGATGGTGCCTTCAATGATGTCTGCATCGACCTCGCGCCCGGTGCCGCCCCCGAACCGGTGATCGAGGAAATGGACCGGCTCCTCGCCATCTATGGTGCCCGCGGTGCCTTTGCCCGCAAGGAACAGCCCTCCGCCCAGCGGCTGGACGATGAACTGCGCGTGCTCAAATCGCTTTCAGTGGCCTATCCGCTCGTCTTCCTCAGCGTCGCCGCCTTCATGGTGAACGCGGTGCTCGCCCGTATCGTTAGATTGCAGCGCGAGCAGATCGCCCAGATGAAGGCGCTCGGCTATTCCTCGCGCCAGGTGGGCGTGCATTACATGAAATTCGTGCTCGTCATCGGGATACTCGGCACCGTCATCGGTGGCATCGGTGGCCGTTTCCTGGGCGGCGGGCTGGTGGAGATGTACACCTTGTTTTTCAGGTTCCCCTCGCTGGTCTTCATGATGGACTACAGCGCGCTGGGACTCGCTCTGGGCATCAGTCTCGGCGCGTCCGTTCTGGGCGTCCTCACCGTCGTGCGGCAGGCGGTGAAATTGCCTCCTGCCGAGGCCATGCGGCCCGAACCACCCGCGGACTTCAAGCCCTCCCTCTTCGAGCGTATCGGACTCACGCGTTTCTTCACGCCGGTGTTCCGCATGGCCCTCCGCAATATCGAGCGCCGGCCGTGGCAGGCGGTCTTCACTTGCTGCGGCCTCGCTCTCGCCACCGGGTTGATGGTCTTGCCCGGCGCGATGAGCGACAGCATCGACTACCTGCTCACCTTCCAGTGGAACAGCCAGCAGCGCCAGGATGTTTCCGTCTATCTAACGGAGCCCGGCTCGGGCAGTGCCTTTCATGACCTGGAACACCTGCCTGGCGTCATCCGTGCCGAGCCGATACGCAGTGTCCAGGCGCGCCTGAAATTCGGCCATCGCCACCGCAAGCTCGCCGTCACCGGCATCGCCCCGGACGCGAACCTCAACCGCCTGCTGGATGACCAGGGCCACGCCATCAGCATGCCGGAGGAAGGTCTGCTCATGTCCGCCATGCTCGCCAAGGTCATTGGCGCGCGCATCGGTGACGAGGTCGAGGTCGAGGTCCTCGAAGGTCGGCGTCCGACCCTCCATATTCCCATCCGCGGCCTCGTCACCGACTTCGCCGGCGTGGCCGCCTACATGGACATCTCCGCCCTCCGCCGCGCGATGAAGGAAGGGGACACCATCAACGGCGCCTACTTGTCTCTCGACCACAACCGCTGGGACGAATTCATGCGCGAGCTGAAGGACACCCCGGCGGCGGCCGTCGTCATGGTGAAACGCGACCAACTCGCCGCCTTCCGTGAAACCACCGGCAAGAGCATCGGCATCCTCCGCACCCTCTACTTCGTGCTCGCCACCATCGTCGCCTTCGGAGTGGTCTATAACAGCGCCCGCATCGCCTTGTCGGAACGCAGCCGCGAACTCGCCACCTTGCGAGTCGTCGGCTTCCGCCTTTCCGAGGTGCGCGGCGTCCTGGTTGGGGAGCTTGCCATCCTCGTCCTGCTGGCATTGCCCTTCGGCCTGCTCTTCGGCCGCGGGCTCGCGCTCTTCATCATGTCCTCCTTCAGCACCGAGACGGTGCGGCTGCCCATCGTCATCAATTCCTCCACCTATTCCATCGCCATCATCGTGGTCCTCACCGCCTCGTCCTTGTCCTTCGGCATCGTCAGCCGGATGATCGGCAAGCTCGATATGGTCGGGGTCTTGAAAGCCCGCGATTGATCCCTATCTTCCTTCCCGACCCACCATGCCATCACCTGAAAATGCCGATTCCGCCCCGTGGGAAAGCCGCGGTACTCCCGGCGGAAAACACCTCCTGCGCCGCTCGTTGCCATGGCTCGGCGGTCTCCTGCTCGTTGCCATCATCGCCTGGGGTCTCTGGCCAAAACCCGTCGTCATTGAAACCGGCACCGTCGCCCGCGGCCCGCTCACCGTCCAGGTTTCCGAGGAAGGCAAGACCCGCGTGAGAAACCGCTACGTCGTCGCCGCCCCGGTTGCGGGAAGAATGCGACGGGTCCCGCTCAAGCCGGGCGACGAGGTGAAGGCCGGTGAAACCATCCTCACTTCCGTCGAACCCGTCGCCTCGCCCTTGCTCGATCCCCGTGCCCGCGCCCAGGCGGAGGCCGTGGTCTCCATGCACGAGGCCTCGCGGAAACAAGCCCTCGAAACCCTTGATGCCCGCCGCGCCGAGTTGAAAATGGCGGAGGCCGACCGTGACCGCATGCGTTCCGTCACCCGTCCCGGCAGCCTTTCCCAATCCGAACGCGACCGCATGGAAGCGGAAGCCACCATGCGGGGGGCGGAGGTCCGCGCCGTCGAGTTCTCGCTTCAGGTCATCGACTATGAACTCGCCCAGGCCCGCGCCGCACTCGAGCGCCCCGCCGGAGTCACCGCCGGCAATGCCGTTGAGGTGAAGTCACCGGTTTCCGGCCGCATTCTCAATGTCATGCAGGAAAGCGAAACCGTCGTCACCCCCGGCACGCGCATCCTTGAGATCGGCGACCCCGCGGACATCGAGATCGAGGCGGAGATTCTCTCCCGCGACGCGGTCGCCATCCATCCCGGCGATCTCGTGGACGTGGAGCAGTGGGGCGGTGAAAATCCCCTCAAGGGCCGGGTCCGCCGCATCGAACCCGCCGCCTTCACCAAGATTTCCGCCCTCGGCGTCGAGGAACAGCGCGTCTATGTCCTGAGCGACCTCTTGGAAATTCCGGACACCGCCAAGTCCCTTGGAGATCGCTACCGCGTGGAAGTCCGCGTCGCCGTCTGGCACGCGGACGACGTCCTCGTCGTCCCCGCCGGTGCCTTGTTCCGCGAGGGCAACCAATGGAAAACCTACGTCTTCCGTGGCGACCAGGCGGTCCTCACCCCCATCCAGGCCGGCCATAGCGACGGCCGCTTCACCGAGATCCTCACCGGCCTCTCCGTCGGCGACGAAGTCCTCCTCCATCCCCCGGACACCGTGAAGGACGGTACCGCCGTCAAGAAACGCGCCGAATAGCCGGCGGCCTCACAGTTCAACACCGAAGAAATCCCGCATGACCTCGCGATACACGTCGCGCTTGAATGTGGGCAGCCAGTCGAGATCGAACTCGATCGGCAGGATCCAACGGTAGGCCCGGAACTCCCGCGCCTTCTGGTTCACATCTACCGGCGGCGCGCCGCTCTTCAAGTGGCACAGGAAATAAGTCTGCTCTTGGCCATGGCTGCCGTGCTTGCGCAGCTTTTTCCCCCGCGCGGTTTCCGGATAGAGATAGCGGTAGCCTTCCCGCCGCGCGACGACCTCGTAGTGCGCCGGTCCCAAGCCCACTTCTTCCTGCACCTCGCGGAACAGGGCCTGTTCCAGCGATTCGCCCGCATCGACGCCCCCCTGCGGAAATTGCCAGGCGCCGGGGATGGTCCAGCGCTCGCAGATCAGCAGGTTGCCCACCGGATTGACGATCAATGCGGCGACGTTAGGACGGTAACGTACCATGAGGGATAAGGGGAAAATGCCATCCCGGGGGTCAATGTGACAATCTTTAACTTATGTTAAGTTTGTCGATTTTTCCATCAGATCGATGAAATCGGAACGTATTCACCGTGGATGAAGCCTCTTGCCGCCACCGCTGCGGTGGAGATTTCACCTCTGGCCAAACGCCCGGCGGGCTGACACACTGATTCCCATGATCCCAAAAACTCTCCTGATCGCATTCGCGTGCGCCCTTGCCAGCCCCTTGCCCGCCTTGGCCCAACCCGCTCCCGCCCCGGCCCAGGACGGAGGAGAGAAAAAAACCGGCGAGACCACCGGCAACAACCGCTTCTGGCAGGCCACGCTCGAAGGCGGGACCTTCATGGTCGCCTTGGACAGGATCGTTTCGGTGAGCCGCCACAAATATGTTATGGACGGCCAGGTCATTGTGGATGAGGTGACCGTGGACACAACCGGTCAGGCCTTGGCCCGGTTCTACTTCGCGACCCCGGTGTCGAGCACCGCAACCGGCCTCAGCGTGGCGGATGTCACCAAACGGGCCGAGGAACTGCTCGACAATGTGGAAGCCCGCACCGGGACGGATGTCAAAGGCATGGTGGCCAAGAACTATCCCACCACCACCCACGCCAAGAGCATCGAGTACCAGATCAAATCCGAGGCGGACCTGACCGCCCTCCTCAACAGCGTGAAAAGCGCGTGGGAAAGCGGCCGCGGCCGCCAGTTCAGCGCGAAGAAGTGAGCGGGCTTCCCCGGCGGAATTCGCGCTCGCAATCCCCCGGCCATGGCGGAAAATGCCCTTGCGCCATGAGTTCATTTGAAACCAAAGTCCGGGAGGCTCTCGCCAACCCGCTCAACCAGGGAGAACTGGAAAACGCCGACGCCGTCGGCACCGTCGGTTCTCCCGAGTGTGGCGACATGCTGCGGATGTGGCTGAAGTTCACCGAAAAGGACGGCAAACGGGTGATCGACCGGGCCTCGTTCCAGGCTTTCGGCTGCCAGACCGCCATCGCCGTGGCCTCCATGGCGACCGAACTCCTGCGCGGCAAAACCGCCGAAGAAGCAAAGCACCTGACCGCCCAAGAACTCACCGGTGACCTCGGCCCCCTGCCGCCGATGAAGATCCATTGTGGCCAACTCGTGGAAGGAGCTCTCCGCAGCGCCTTGGAGAATGACCCGGAAAGCGAAAGGAAAGGGTCGGCCCCCGGACCCGGCAACATGGCGCCCACGCTGGCCTCCTCCCTGAACCAGGGCGGTGGCGGAAAGATCCGGATTGTGCCGATTGAGTGACATGCCGGGATTATTTGCTCCGGCGGCGATAGAGAATCCCCCGCGCCGTCGTTAGCTATCCTTCAGCCCCGACCATTTCGTGCTAGAGCTTCAAGAAGTCAGTTTCACCATCCGTAAAGACGGCGAAGACATCCCGCTGGTGGATCGTGTCTCCATCCGCGTTCCCAAAGGCCATTTCATGGCCATCGTCGGGCCCTCCGGCTGTGGGAAAACCACTCTCCTCAAGACCATCGCCGGCCTGAACCCGGAATCCGGGGGTGCCTTGTTCTGGGATTCACGTGATTTGTCCAAGGAAGGGGACCTCTCGCCCTCGGAGATCGGCTACGTGCCGCAGTTTTCCATCGCCTATGATCCGCTGACCGTGGACGAGTCGGTGGAAGCAGCCACCCGCCTGCGCGTCCGCTCCGCCAGCACCGCGGATCTGGACCATCGGATCGACCGGGTGCTGGAGGAAACCGGCCTGACCCCCATCTCCGACCGTCAGGTGAAAGTCCTCTCCGGTGGCCAGAAGCGCCGCCTCGGTCTGGCCATGGAACTGGTTTCCGACCCGAAATTGCTGCTCTGCGACGAGGTAACCTCCGGCCTCGATCCCCGCTCGGAGCGCGAAATCGTCCGCCTCCTGCATGACCTGTCGCGCAAGGATGGCCGCATCGTGCTCTGCGTGACCCACTCGCTCGCGCACTTGGAGCTATACGATTCCGTCCTCGTGCTGCACGAGGGCCGCGTGGCCTTCCATGGCCCGCCCGAGCAACTGACCCACTATTTCTCCGTCAGTGACACCGAGGAAGTTTATCCGCGGCTCGCCGGTCAGACTTCCGAGCGCTGGCATACCTCTTGGCAAAAGCACCGCGAGTCCTACCAGCGGATGATGGACAAGACCCGTGGGCTGTTGATTTCCAGCGGCTCCTTGCACCTTCCACCCGATCCGGATG
>CAXTTX010000352.1:0-6038 GCA_964247045.1 uncultured Verrucomicrobiales bacterium
GGGAGGCGCGTCGATTTCTTGAAGAAGCGCTTCGGCCTTCGCGACGAGCGCCGAGTCGGTGGATTCGAAGTAGATTGTTTCGCCCGCGGCGGCAGAGAAGCGGATGGGAAATTTTTCCGGCGGGAAGACCTTTTCCAGCGCGTTCAAAGCCTCCTTTATCCTGATGGATTCCAGTGATGTGGTGCAGGAGAAAACCGATTCCGTGATGGGCGCGGGGCTGAAATCGCGGGAGAAAACCGGTGGCAGGGCGAGAATCGCCAGCAAGATGAGAGCGGGAAAACAACGCGCCATTGCCGGTAAAATGCCGGACCGGATGGTTCTTGCCTGCGGTTTTTCCCGGGAAATCAAGGCTCTGAACCGGTGGCGAAGAGATTCAGAAACAAAGGACAGGGCTGCGAAAAGAGGGGTGGCGATGTTAGTTTTTAAAATTTTTACCTATTTTTTAAGGGGTTTTAGAGCACGGGGATGCTTGACATGCGGCCAATTACTAGAAATCTGGTGGCACACATGGCCAAGAAAACTACCACCGTCAAAGACCGCTACAGCAAAACCCAGATCCTCGACGAGATCGCCGCAAGCACGGGCCTGTCCCGCAAGCAGGTTGGTTCCGTTCTGGACAGTCTGACCGAAGTCATCGAAGCGCACGTCAACAAGAAAGCCGTGGGCGAATTCGTTCTCCCCGGCGTTCTCAAGATCAACACGATCAAGAAGCCCGCCGTGAAGGCACGCAAGGGCATCAACCCCTTCACGAAGGAGGAAGTGATGTTCAAGGCGAAGCCAGCCACGACCGTGGTGAAGGTGCGTCCGCTGAAGAAGCTCAAGGACATGGCGCTGTAAGCCATTCCGGGGTTTTCAACGAATCCCTCGAAAACGTCCGTCCCGCAAGGGGCGGGCGTTTTTGTTTTTCACAGGAGAGTCCACCAGTAATTTTTGTTAGATACAGACGGTTCCTCCTGATGGAGAACAAGAAGGGGGCCGGGAGGGGGAGGAACATAACCGGCCATTCGCAGGGGACGGGTTCCCGTGAAAAGCAGTCCTCGCGTTATGGCTTGTTTGTTGCTATCTGATGACTGGCGCCGGAGAGCCGGTGCCGCGTGTGACCATAAACTGGTCGCGCGGCGTTTTCTTCCCCTTGCAGAATCCGTGTTCAATCTTCTGAAGAAGCTGTTTTACCTGGCTGTCATCCTGGTCGTGGGACTGGTGCTGACAGGGTGGCTGCGTACGCAGGGAGTGGTCCCGGGCTTCACGAACGCGGCAGATCCGGAATACCGCAAGTTTTCCGGGGTGGAGCCGACATCCGGCGATGTCTGGCGCTGGCGTGCGGAGAACGCGTCGGGTGGATTCGCCTATTACCGGTTGAAGTTATCGAACAACTCCTATGTAAACCGTGGCGGCTCGGTCCTGACGGAGCAGAACCAGCCGGACTTGCCGGGCGCGCCGTGGTGGTGGGGCGCGAGCTCCAGCGGGCGGGCGAGCATCGAGGCCAGCGGATCGGCGGTGAACAAGTCGAGGCGCTACGAGATCTATGATCCGGATGCGGAGTTGTTGTTGGTGTATGGCGAGTGGTGAGTGGTTCGCACGGTAAATTTCCCGAAGGGATGCCAAGGATCCTCGAGAAAGCGTTTATGATCGACGACAGCGTGGCGGCCTGCGAGGTTTCAATAGAGCCGGTTGATCGTGTTTCCGGCCACTTCGTTCGAGTCCGGAACCCATGCCACTGACCTTGACCTTCGCCGACCAAGCGACCGGGATCGTTCTCGATCCGGAGGGGGGCTGGGAGCTTAACGGGAAACGTGAGCCGAGTGTGGCACCGGACCTTGGAACGGCTTTGGAAAAAGCGGCGGCGTATCTGAGGAAGCATCCGGGAGCGGAGGCGTGGATCGGGCGAGGGGAATTGTTGTTCCGGGTGGTGTTGCCGGCACCGCCGACGTTCGTCCGGTGGTTGGGAGCCTACAAGGCGAACGGCGACCTGGGAGGCGTGGAACTGGGGATGAATCTCGGGCAGGTGGTGTCGCTGCTGGGACTGCCGAGGCAGACGGGTTGTTTATCGCGGCGGTATCCTTGTTCGGGGGTGTTTCGTTATGACCGGGCGCTGGATTTCCATTTTGACCGACATGGCGTGCTGTTCCTGATCCATGAGGATCATGCGGCGGTGCCGAGGACGGTGCTGGTGTGAAGGGAAGAAAGGACTTGTTCCAACATGCTCAAAGAACCGCGGGTCGTTTCGATGTTCAAGAAAGCCATCTTTGGGATGGTTGTGATGCTGGCATTGTTTTTCGTCTGGGCGGTTTCTACGGACGCTCCCATGAACCGGGGATGGATGGAGACTGCGATGGCTTCTGTCCTGCTGTCCGTGCCGGTTCTTGGCCTCCTCTTGCTTTATGAAGTCGTGCGCTCGGTTGGCGGGACGCTCAGGCGGAAAAGAGATATGGCCGCGAGCGACCAGGCGTTTCTGAATCGGGTGAGCCGAAGACCCCTGTCCGATCCCCGGCGGGATGGCAGCGAAGGACACAAGCGGCCGTGAGCTGGCGCTTGCGGGCTTCCCCGATTCCTACGGATTTGAAGAACAACCCGCCTTCAGGACATTCATCACGGTTTCGCCCGTGCAGGGTGAATTGAGGATGAATCCTTTTTCCACACCGAAGGCGTCGGCGGCGTCACGAATCGCCTCTCTAACGGAAATGGCGAGCATGAGGGGTGGTTCGCCGACGGCCTTGCTGCCGTGGATGGTGTTTTTCTGCGCCGCGGAGGAAAGGAGTGCGACGCGGAAGTCCGGCGGGGCATCGCTGAAGGCGGGAATGGCGTAGGTGCTGGCGCTGTGGGTGAGGAGCTTGCCTTCCGGATTCCAATTGAGTTCCTCGGAAGTCAGCCAACCCATGCCTTGGACGAAGGCACCCTCGACCTGGCCGCGGTCGATCTGCGGGTTGAGGGAGTCGCCGACATCGTGGAGGATATCGACGCGGCGGACGTGATGGGTGCCGGTGAAGCCATCGATCTCGACCTCGCTGACGGCGGCGCCGAAGGCGTAGTAGTGGAAGGGCTTGCCCTTGCCGACGGCCCAGTCCCATTCGAGATCCGGAGTGGCGTAGAAGCCCGCGGCTGAAAGCTGGAGACGGCGGGTGTAGGCGGTGGAGGCGAGTGTTTCGAAGGAGATGGAAATGCCGGCGGAGCCGTGGACCTGGCCATCCTCGAAAGTGACGGCGTTGTTGGAGCAGTTGAGGATTTCCGCGGCGAGCGGGATGAGACGTTCGCGAAGCTGGCGACATGCGTCGGCGACGGCCATGCCGTTGAGGTCGGAGCCGGAACTGGCGGCGGTGGCGGAGGTGTTGGGAACCTTGTCGGTGCGGGTATGCATCAGGCGGATGCTGCCGGCGGGCAGGCCGAGTTCGCGCATGGCGACGCCGAGGATCTTGGTGTGGAGGCCCTGGCCCATTTCGGTGCCACCGTGGTTCACTTGGACGGAGCCGTCCGCGTAGACGAGGACAAGCGCGCCGGCCTGGTTGTAATGTTTCAGGGTGAAGCTGATGCCGAACTTCACGGGAGTGATGCCGAGGCCGCGTTTGGAGTGCGGGTTGGCGTCGTTCCATTTCACGATTTCGGCGCGGCGGGTGTTGAAGTCCGACGAGGTCATGAGCTCCTGCCAGATGCGGGAGGTGCGGTTGTCCTCGATGAGTTCGCCGTAATGGGTGGTGTTGGTCTCGCCTTCGCCGTGGTAGAAATTGAGAGCACGGACCTGTTCGGGCGGCAGGCCGAGCTTGCCGGCGATACGGCCGAGGATTTCCTCGATGACGACCATGCCCTGCGGACCACCGAAGCCGCGGAAGGCGGTGTGCGAGGTGACGTTGGTCTTGGCGACCTGACCGCGGAAGCGGACGTTGGGAATGAAATAGCAGTTGTCCAGGTGGAAGAGGCCGCGATCGTTGACCGGGAGGGAAAGATCAAGCGACCAGCCGCCGTCCGAGTAGAGTTCCACATCGGCGGCATGGAGGCGGCCGTCCGGATGGTAGCCGACCCTGTAGCGGGCGTGAAAGGGATGGCGTTTGCCAGTGAGTTCCATGTCATGGTCGCGATCCGTCTGGATGCCCACGGTGTGGCCGGTGGCGAGCGCCCCGAGGGCGCAGATGGCGGCAAAGGCGTTGCCTTGGGTTTCCTTGCCGCCGAAGCCTCCACCCATGCGCGGCGCCTCGACGACGACGTGGTGGCGGTGGACGCCAAGAATTTCGGCGACGATGGTCTGGATTTCGGAGGGGTGCTGGGTGGAACTGCAAACATGCACGCCGCCTTCGTGATCGGGTTCCGCCCAGGCGGCCTGCGATTCCAGATAGAAGTGTTCCTGGCCACCGATGTCCAATTTGCCCTCGAGGATATGCGGGCTTTCCATCAGGGCGGATTCGATTTCGCCGCGGACGAGGAAGTGGGGTTCGGTGTGGAAGGATTCCGCGGCAATGGCGGGTTCGATTCCCAAGAGGGGAGCAAGAGGTGCGTAATCGACCTCCACCAGGTTGGCGGCGAGGCGGCAGGCTTCGGTGGATTCGCCGATGATGGCCGCGATGATCTGACCGTGGTATTGAACGAGGTCCGTGGCGAAGAGCGGCTCGTCGTGGCGGGCCGGGCCGGTGTTGTTGAGGCCGGGGACGTCCGATGCGGTTAGAACTTTCCTCACCCCCGGTGCGGAGAGGGCCTTGGAAATGTCCAGGCGATCGATCTTCGCGTGGGCGTGGATGGAACGGACGAGCCAGACATCGAGCGCGCCGCGGCGCAGGGCGATATCGTGCGCGTAGGAAGCGTGGCCGGTGACGTGGCCGGTGGCGCTTTCGTGGGGCATGTCCCGCTCCGCCTGCGGGGGAAAGGTGGTGTCCCCGAAGTCCGCGATGGGTGCGGGAGCGATGCCTGCGGCGAACTTGCGGAAAAGGCCGCGGATGAGCGATTTCCGGTAGGAGTCGGTGCCGCGAAGGTCGGTGAGGGGAGTGAACTCGGATTCGAGGAGATCAAGGATTTCCGCGGTGGCCTCCAGAGGCTGGCCGATGAGGGCGGCCTCGGTTTTCAGGGCGCGGGCGGGAGTGGCGGCGACGCCGCCGTAGGCAAGGCGGGCGGTGGTGACGATACCCGAGGCATCCACGTCCACGCGGAAGCACGCGGAAACGGTGGAGATGTCCATCTCGCGGCGTTTGGAGACCTTGTGGAATTCACAGCGTCCCGGCAGAACGCGAGGAACCAGAACAGCGGTCATGATTTCGTCCTCTTTCAGCACCGTCTGGCGATAGCCGGTGAAGAATTCGGAGAGAGGGACAGTCCGTTCGCCATTGAGGGAGGCAAGGACGACAGACGCATCCAGCGCCAGCAGGACGGGAGGGGAGTCCGCAATGGGCGACGCGGTCACGAGGTTGCCTCCCAGCGTCGCGCGGTGGCGGATCTGGCGGGAGGCGAAGAGGCGCATGAGCTGCGCGATGGCGGGGTATTCCTTGCCCAGGGCGTCCTCGACGTCGGTCAGCGGGGCTGCGGCACCGATTTTCCATTCGGTGGGCGTGTTAGAGATGGCGCGGAGTTCGGTGATGGCATCAAGCGAAATGAAGGTGTCGTAGCGCAAGTGGCGCTTGTTGATGACCACCGCGAGTTCGGTGGCTCCGGCGATGAAGGGGGCCTTGGGATTGTCCGTCTTCAGCTTCAGGGCGTCGTGGACGGACGCGGGCCGGTGCCAGGTGGATTGCCCGTCGGATGAGGAAGGCGAGGCCTCGGGGACTTCATCGGCGCGGGAAAGGGGCAAAGCGGGCTCGTCCAGGGCTTGGAGCATGGCCTCGCGGATCGGGCGGTAGCCGGTGCAGCGGCAGAGGTTGCCACAGAGGGCATCGGCGATTTGCGCACGATCGGCTTTGCCGCGTTCGTGGACCTCCGCCATGGAGCAGATGAAGCCGGGGGTGCAATAGCCGCATTGCGATCCGTTGCAGGTGATCATCTTCTTCTGCACGGGATGCAAGGTGCCGTCCTTTGCGGCCAGACCTTCGGCGGTGACGATTTCCTTGCCGACCAGCGAGGCGGTG
>CAXTTX010000353.1:0-4375 GCA_964247045.1 uncultured Verrucomicrobiales bacterium
AGATGCTGGCGTCGCCTTTCCGGAGAGTGACCTTCGAGTTCTATTAGATGAAGGGACGGGCAAATATCAATGCATAAAATTGCATTTCTGCACTTTTGTGCAAATGATACAACTGGGGGGCGGGTTGTATACAGAGGACCGAGCCCGTTTGGGACGGCCGCGGTTATTTTTTGCCTGTCAAAAAAGGGAAGCCGTGACCACGCTGGGATACAAAGCCATGAAAACCACGAGTGCCATGAAGGGGTCGATTGCGATGGTCTTGCTGGCCGGCGGTCCGGTGCGGGCGGAGGATCCGGTGGCTGTGTCGCTGACGGTCTTCGCAGGGAAGTTCGCGAAGGTGGGGCAGCATTTCGAGCGGGCGAAAATGGAGACGACGTGGTCGGGCTTTTATCTGCGCGGGGATAGCCAATCGAAGTTCAAGGAGAGTGACTGGCAACCTTCGCCGGAGGGGTTTTGGCTGGGAGTGAGGATACTGCCGGCGGAGGACCTGAAAACGGCGACGTCACCTGCCGAGCCACCAGAAGGTTACGTGGAGAAGATTGTGGGGCTGGAGTTCCCGAAGGAGGTGGATGCGGATTCGGGTTTGTTGATCAGCTTGAGATATGGGGCAGGGTGTGACCCGAAGGTGGTTGCTGAACTTGTCGAGGGGATTGAAGCGATGAGGAAGAAGGCGGTGGAGAGCGGTGTGGTGCAAGCTGTTCCGGCGGCGGGAGTGAAGAGGGATGGGAAGGCGGAGGCGGAGCTCGAAAAGGAGGCGTCGCCCAGATAGCGTGTTTTAGACCCGAATGAAAGAGATGAAACGACCCGCCACGCTCCTGTACGGGATCCTGCTGTTGTTGCCGGTGTCCTGCACGACGGCAGGCAGGCTTGACCCGCTCAAGCTGAGGCAGGACCATGTTCCACAGATCGAGAAAACCATCCGCTACCGGGGGCCCGATGGCGAAACCGCGAGCGAGGGGAAGTATTCGGTGGACGGGCGTTTCTTACATCAACCGGAAAATAGCGATGAGTCCTTCGGCGGTTCGGTGATCACTGCGAAGGACAAGGAAGTTTACCTCACCTCGCCCGGGTGGGGGAGCAAGGCCTCCACTCTCGACACGACGCAGACTTATCACTTTGAGGCGTTGAGCCCCGGCGCTCCGGGTGGTGAAGAGTTGGTCCGGATTTCAAAGGACGGCAGGGTGCTGATCGATAACTCCATTTGCGAAGTGCAACAGCGGCCGATGAAGCGCCAGATCGGGATCGCCAGAGCGATGGGTGTCTACCCTGACCAGCTTCCCCCGAAGGTGTGGAAGAAAGAGTTTCCCAATGATGGCAATGAGTATGTGGGATGCGGAATACCATCGGGCAATCCGCGGTGGAAGTGCTCCGCATGCAGCCGGGCGTACCATGCCTGGGTGCGGAAGCACGGGGTGGATGACGAGTGGCGATGAAATGCCAGCGGCAATGATTCTCAATTGCCGATGGCTGACCAAGGGGCGATCAGGGTGATGATGCTGGCCGCACCCACCCTCACCTCCCGCGAGAGCTTGAGATCGGTTTCCTGGCGGTAGGATTTGCCGTTGAGAGTGTAGGTCACATTCAGGTGATACCGCCCGCGCTTGAGCGGACCAAGGTCGCCATAGCCCTTGCTTCTATCAGGCGGGATGGTTTCCGCGGGACAGAGAATGAGGGCATTGAAGATGTTGGGACCAGACACCCTTCCCGAGACCAGATCCGCCCTGCTGGCGGGACGGCTGTCACCAACCACATAGGAACGTCCGCCAAACGTACAGGGTTCCAACGGGCCGCCGTTTCGCGAGGCCGACGCGGTGCCGAGCTTGAGATCCATGGGACTATCGTAGTCTTTCATGCGGAGATACATCCGGACGCCCATGGGTTTGTCGAATCCGTCGGCATCGCGATCATGGTGGACCGCGAAGCTGAAGGTCGCCTCATGGTCCTTTTCCACAAGGGTGACGGTGGCGGACCTGTCATGGACCGGCGCGACGGCAACGACGCAGGATGGAAGGAGAAGAACCGGCAGGAGGCAGGCGAGGAGAGAGAGCAGGAGCCGGAAGTGCATGGGCGGGGCAGCGCTGTTGATTTTTGAAGAGCGGGTGAACGACCCTACAAATACCTCAAGCAAACATGCCGCCGCAAGGGGATTGGCGGGGTGATTTTGCCAGACGGTTTGGCCAAGGTTGTTCCGGGACGGGGACGTTTGAGGGCTGCTCAGGTTTTCAGCTTCGCCCTCCATGTCCGCTTCGCTTCCATTCGGCCCCCTATGAGGTTGTGAGGGGAGGTGGCTTACTTGAGCTTGGAGAGGTATTTGGCGGGGTCTTCCTTGAAGTCCGGGATGCAGCTCTTGCAGCAGAATTTCTTCGTAAACGATTTCGGGAGGGGTGGCCATGCTGCCGAGTTTTTCGCCGGAGACGAGGCAGGGTAGGGGATGGCGGCGGCAGTGGTTGCGGCCGGGGTCGAGGTGGCTTACTTTGATCCGGGAGGGGCGACCGGGTCGGCGAACGGATCTGGCTCGGGAGGGTGTTGGAAGGCGCCCTTGATCTGGAAGCGTGCGGTTTGGCCGTGGTCGTCGCGATTGATCCAGATCTCGTGGACGGTGTCGTTGTCGATGTCCGTGATGGCGATATTCACATCGGCGAAGAGGGTCTTTTCGTCGGTCCAGACCAGCTTGCCCTTTTCATCGAGAATGCGGAGGACGTATTTGGAATGGGACATGCATTGCGCGGTGGAGGGGACGATCCACAAGGTGCCGGGGTCCCGGCCGCGGATGCCGAGGGGAATGCGCAATGGCTGCTCAAGCGGCATGTGGAACCAGGCGAGGCCGGCAGGTGCTTCCGAGGTGACGGGGGTGGTTGAATAACGGAGCTCTCCGACGAGCGCGCTTGGCGGGGTATCGCGGGCCTCGAGCTCGAACCAGTAGGGGAGTTCACCACTCCCTCCGGCCATAAGGTCGAAGGCCCTCGAAAGCTCCGGGATGGGCAGTTCGCGGGATGTGGTGAAGGTGCAGGTCTGGTTCTCCGGATTGATTTTGAAATTGGTGCAATCGGGGACCTGTTCCTGGTAGGTCGAGTTCCTGTCTCCGGATCTGGCATAGATGCCCGTGACCCCATAGACGTGCGCGCCCTGATCGTTCTTCTCATGGGTGATCGACCGGGGAAGTTTCCCGGCGGTGTTTGACGACGGGGGCTGAACGGGTTGATCGGCAGCGCGGGAGGATAGGACGGTGAAAATGGTGATGGCGAGGGAGATGGAAAGGGTGGGTTTCATTTTCAGATTGAAGACTGAGCTTCGTTCCGCACGGTGTCGATCGGGATCGATGGCCTGGCGGGGAATGGGAGGGTGATGCGTAGTGCCGTTACCCCATCCGATGAAAACAATTGCGAGCTTAATGCCGAGCGGTTTCTTCTCTTGCTGAGGGGTGATGGAGAGGAAGAGGGTTGCAGGTAGTGAAGACGGTTGCAGATAAGGGGGACAGGAGTGTCCCCCCTCCGGTACGCTTCGCGTAGATGAGGATGGGAGGGAAGACGGGGCTGTGCCTCGTGAAAGTGATGCCAAGGAAAAGCAGGCCCGGGCTGTTTACTTAAGCTTGGAGAGGTATTTGGCAGGGTCTTCCTTGAAGTCCGGAATGCAGCTCTTGCAGCAGAATTTGATCTGGCGGCCTTCGTAGATGATTTCCGGGGGCTTGCCCATGCTGCCGAGTTTTTCGCCGGAGACGAGGCAGGTGTCGAGGGGGTAGGGGATGGCGGGGGTGGTGGATGCGGCGGGGGTCGAGGCGGCTTCGGTTGGGGTGGCAGCGGGCTCGGAGGAGTTGGCCTGTTCTTTCGCGGGCTTGCAGGAAACGAGGAGGAGGGAGGCGATGGATAGCGGGATGATGAGGTTCATGAGAGTTTGTTAGTTTTCAGTGTTCAGGAAGAGGAGGAGAGGATGGAAGATGGCGGGAGTGAAGCCAGAGGAAGATGACGGGGGTGACGATGAGGATGTGGAGGAGGCTGGAGATCATGCCGCCGATGACGGGGGTGGCGAGAGGCTTCATGATCTCGGCGCCCTGGCGGTGGCTCCACATGATGGGGAGGAGGCTGGCGACGATGGTGGCGACGGTCATGACCTTGGGGCGGAGGCGGAGGCGGGCACCGTCCTTGACGGCTTGGACGAGGTCGGCGTGGGTGAATGCATCACCTTTCTCGAGCATGCGGGCTTTCACGGCTTCCTCCAGATAAACGACCATGACAACGCCGGTCTGGACGGCGGTGCCGAAGAGGGCGATGTAGCCGACCCAGACGGCTCCGTTGAAGTTGTATCCGAGGAGCTTTTGCAAGAGGACGCCGCCGCTGAGGGCGAAGGGGACGGCAAGCATGACGTGCGCGGCCTCCAG
>CAXTTX010000353.1:4385-6010 GCA_964247045.1 uncultured Verrucomicrobiales bacterium
GCCGAGGACGGCGGGGAAGACGAGCTGCATGGTCTTGGTGAAACGGCGCTGGTTCTCGAAGTCACCGGTCATTCTCCAAGTCATGCCCTGCATGTCGATGGAACGGAGCTTTTGCTCGACTTCCCCGACGAAGCCGCCGAGGTCGCGGCCCTGAACATTGGCCTGGACGTAGGATCGGAGGAGGCCGTTTTCGGAGGCGATCTCGTTGGCTCCGGTTTCGCGGGTGATCTTCGCGACCATGGCGAGGGGGATGTAGGTGGCGGGCGCTTCTCCTGCGGCGGAAGATGAGGGTGCCGCGGCGGTGGCGGCTGCTCCCATGCCGCCCATGCCGGCGGAAGGTGCGGCTGCCGGAGAGGACATGCCGGCGCGTGCGGCGACGAGGATGCGGCCGATTTCGTCGATATCGTCGCGCTCGCTGCGCTGGACGCGGAGCTGGATGGGATAACGCTCGCGGCCCTCGATGGTGGTGCTGACATTCTTGCCACCGATGGAGATTTCCACGGCATCGAGGACGTCTTTCGCATTGAGTCCGTAGCGGGCCATGGCCTCGCGATCGACGGCGACATTGAGGTAGGGCTTGCCTTGGACGCGGGAGGCGGAGACGCCGGTCGCGCCATCGATGCCATGGACGAGTTTCTCGATCTCGAAGGCCTTGCGCTGGATCTTGTCCAGATCATCGCCATAGATCTTGATGCCGACCTGGGCGCGGATGCCGGTGTAGAGCATGAGGATGCGGTTCTCGATGGGCTGGAGGAAGGCGGGGACGTAGCCGGGAACGAGTTTCATCTTTTCCGTCAGTTCGGCCTTGAGCTTTTCGACGGTCATGCCGTCGCGCCAGAGCGGGTTGCGCTTCATGCGGAATTTTCCATCCGGGATGTACTCGGGCTTGAGCATGATGGTGGTTTCCAACATCTCGGTGGGTGCGGGGTCGGTGGCGGTTTCGAAGCGGCCGAGCTTGCCGGCGACGCTGGCGACCTCCGGTGTTTCGGCGATGACCTTGTCCTGCCAGGACATGACGCGCTGGATTTCGGTGAAGCCGGTCTTGGGCACCATGACGGGCATGTAGAGGAGGCTGCCCTCGTTGAGGGGGGGCATGAATTCCTTGCCGAAACCGGTGGTCCACTCCGCGGTGCGGTCGAAGCCCGCGGTGTGGAGGCGGGTGACGATGCCACGCGGCAGGCCGAAGGCGGTGACGAGGGAGATTGTTAGAATGAGGAGCGCGGTGCCGATGACGGTCTTGCGGTGATCGAGGGCCCAGGAGAGGACGGGATCGTAGATTTTCAGCAGGAAGCGCATGACGATGTTGCGGTCCTCCGAGTGGAAGGGGCCGCGCACGAGGACGGAGCAGAGCACGGGGACGAGGGTGACGGCGAGGAGCGTGGAGCCGATCATCGCGAAGGTCTTGGTGAAGGCGAGCGGGTGGAAGAGCTTGCCCTCCTGGCCGGTGAGGGCGAAGACGGGAACGAAGGCGAGGATGATGATGGCCATCGCGAAGAAGATGGGGCGGCCGACCTGCTGGCAGGCGGCGAGGGTAACCTGCCAAGTTTCGCCCGAGTCGAGTCGGGAGCCTTTCTTGCGTTCCGCCTCCTCACAATGACGGAGGACGTTTTCGGTGACCACGATGG